>JACRLA010000423.1 GCA_016215145.1 Chloroflexota bacterium | reverse complement strand
TCTGACACCGCATCGCCAAAAAAAGTTGCGCGAGTTTTCTAAAGGGATGTTGCAGCGAGTCGGTTTGGCGCAAGCGTTGTTGAACCAACCAGAGTTGGTGATTCTGGATGAACCCACATCCGGGCTTGACCCGGTGGGACGCCGACTCGTGCGCGACATCATCCGCGATCTCAAGTCTCGCGGCACTTGCGTCTTCCTCAACTCACACTTGCTAAGCGAAGTGGAGATCACCTGTGATCGAGTCGCCTTTGTCAAAAACGGGATCGTGGTGCGCGAAGAAGAATTGCACAAGTTAACTTCGGGGGAGATCAGCGTGGAGATCAAGGCAAAGGGAATGACAAAGGAAATAGAAAGGGAAATAGGGGAGTTAAAGGAAATAGGCAATGTGCGGGTTGACGGCGACCACTTGAGTCTGACGGCGTCCGATGAAGATCAACTGCCGCGCCTCAATCGGTTGTTAGTCGAAAGAAGAGTCGAAGTGTTTTCGATCAAGCCGCAAAAAATCTCGCTTGAGGATTTGTTTTTTGAGATCGTGGGAACGGATGGAGGACTGTAATTCAGATCGTCATTGCGAGGAGCGTTTTTGCGACGAAGCAATCTCGTGTTGGCAAAGTTTGAGATTGCTTTGCGAAGCACTCGCAATGACGTTACGCACTCTATGGCTACTTTTATCATCGCCGAGTTAACCTTCCTCGAAGCCGCGCGCCGAAAAATTTTGTGGATGGCGTTCTTCGTCAGCGTCGTCTTCTTGATCGTCTATGGACTCGGCTTCAGTGAAATACAAAAAGACCTCCTGCGGCAAGCCGCGCCGATCATCTTGCAAAGTGAGATCCACAACTTCCTGACAATGGCTGGGCTTTACGTCGTTAATTTTCTTGGCATCATGATGACGGTGCTGACATCGGTGGATACGTTATCGGGCGAAGTTGCCAGTGGCACAATTCATACATTACTGGCAAAACCCGTGCGACGTTGGGAGATCGTCATGGGCAAGTGGATCGGGTTCGCCATTATGATCACGTTGTATCTCATCCTGACAGGTGTTGGCACATTGGTCGTTGCTTACACTATCTCCGGCTATGCGCCGCCCAACGTCTTACAAGGTCTCGCGCTCATCTGGCTCAATTGTTTGTTGGTACTCGCCGTATCATTTTTCGGGGGCAGCATATTCTCCACCATCACCAACGGCGTGATGGTGTTCGGACTTTACGGCGTCGCCTTTGTGGGCGGTTGGGTCGAGCAGCTCGGTTCGATTTTAAAAAATCAATCGGCGATTGAAATTGGCGTGATGACAAGCTTGATCATGCCAAGCGAAGCGTTGTGGAAACGGGCGGCGTACGAGATGCAGTCGCCGCTCGCCACCGCCCTCGGCGGCATCACCCCGTTCAGCGCAACGTCGGTGCCGAGTCCGATCATGATCGGTTATGCGGTTGTCTATCTGACGATTGCGCTTATAATGACGATACGAATGTTTAGCCGCAGAGATTTATAAGAACCTTAACCGCAAAGACGCAAAGAACGCAAAGAAAAATTTTTAAAACTTAGCGACCTTCGCGCCTTCGCGGTTTTGTTTTTCTATGACGAACCCCAACTCAGCCAAGCCCTCGACTATCGCCAAAATTCAAACGCGCGCCACGCAGTTGAGCCGTCAGCATTGGATCATTCTGCTCCGCGCTACGTGGCACAACTTTGGGGAAGACAACTGCACCCAGATGGCGGCGGCGATCTCTTACTTCGCCATGCTCTCGATTTTTCCGTTGCTGGTGTTAACTCTCAGTCTTCTGCCAAACATCATCCGCATCGTCAGCCCGCAGTTCAACATGGCGAGCGCAGTATTAACGGTTGTGAGCAACACCGTCTCGCCCGACGCCAGCGTGTGGCTTTCCACTCTTTTGCCCGAGCTCAGCAAAAATCAAACAGTGATCAACGGCATCGGCATCGTCTCACTTCTGTGGAGCGGGTCGGGCGTGTTCAACCAACTCGACTCATCGTTCAACCGCATCTGGCGACTCAAAGAAGATGCTCGACTCAATTCCGGTTTTCGCGCCGCCATCAAAGCCCTGCTGCGCGGGCGATTCAATTCGCTGTGGGTTCTGCTGCTCATCGCCGTCATTTTTCTGATCAACACCTTCATCTCCAACGCCCTGTTCAACATTCAACGGCGCGGCGCCGCCGCCATCGTCACCGGTCAAATTATGACCTTCGTCTTGAGCTTCGTCGTTCCCATTCTGCTCGGCTTCATCTCACTCGCCCTGCTCTATCGTTACATGGCGCCGCGTCATGTGCCGTGGCAAGCCGTTCTACCCGGCGCGTTCCTCATCTCTATCGCCAATGAATTCGTACGCCTCATCGTCGCCTATTTTGTCGGCGGCATCGTCGGCGCAGAATATAAAGGCATCGCCGGTCCGCTCGCCCTCATGCTTTGGGTTTTCTTCACCAGCCAAAATGTTTTATTTGGATGCGAACTCACGCGGCACTACTATATGATCTTCTATCGGCAACAAAAATCAAGTGGAACGACGTTGGATTCTTAATCACTCAGACTTCGGAAGTTTTAAAAACTTCCGAAGTCTACCCACCTATCATGACTGACACCGTCACTACATGGGGAACAACTCTTCAGGCGGCAGGCTGCCCCAAATGCGGACACACCTACCTCGTCCCCCAAAACCGAATCAACGACACCTGTCCCAACTGTTTCGCCGCCAAACTTTCGCCTCAAGGCGCGCGGCTTCGACCCGAACCGCCCGAACTCGTTGCGCCGTTCAACGTCTCTTCAACACAAGTTGAGAACGCGCTGACCCAATGGTTAGAAAAAGTTTGGCTACGTCCATCCGAGCTCAACGCACAAACGCTGCGCTCGCGCCTTCGCAAAACTTACATCCCCATGTTTCTTGTGGATGGAAACGTAAACGGAGCGTGGCAAGCCCAAGCCGGATACGATTATCAAGTAGTCAGTTCGCAAGAAAATTTTTCGAGCGGTCAATGGAAGACTCAACAAATCACCAAGACGCGCATCCGCTGGGAGCCGCGCGCCGGAACATTGGAACGCGAATACGAAAACATCGCCGTCCCGGCAACCGAAGATCATGATTCGCTGATGACCGCCTTAGGCGATTACAAGATCGCCGCCGCGCAGCCGTATTCCGTTGAAGCGTTAACCGATTCATCGGTGCGCGTGCCGACTCTCACCCCCGAATCGGCATGGTCATTCGCCCAAAGCGGATTCAACCATTTCGCCGCCAACGATTGTCAACT
>JACRLA010000422.1 GCA_016215145.1 Chloroflexota bacterium | reverse complement strand
TTGGCGGGTTCTTGGCGAGCGTTGTGCGTTTGATGTGGAAGTTGCAGGGGAAGGTTCAATGAACAATGGAACAATGAACAATGAAACAATGAACAATGAAACAATGAACAATGAAACAATGACATAAAAAAAGAATCAGCGTGCATCAGCGTTCAAAGGTTTAAAAGCAAGATACACAAATTACTTTTCACAGGAGGCTACTTACTATGCAAGGACAAATGATGGATTATCAATTAACGCTTACGCCATTGTTGGATCGCGCGCGGCGACTCTTTCCTAAGAAAGAGATCGTCACCAAAGCGGGTCCCACATTGGAGCGTTACACCTACGCCGAAATGATTGAGCGTGTGGGGCGGTTGGCGAACGCGCTGGAAAAGTTAGGCATCAAACGCGGAGATCGCGTGGCGACGTTTGCTTGGAACAACGCGCGGCATCTCGAAATTTATTTTGCCGTGCCGTGCATGGGCGCGGTGCTGCATCCCATCAACTTGCGTTTGCCGGGCGATCAAATTGCTTACATTGTTAATCATGCCGACGATCAAGTGTTGTTTGTTGACCCGACTCTTTTGCCCGCCGTCGAAAAACTTGCGCCGCATCTTAAAGGCGTAAAACATTTTGTGGTCATGGGCGACAAAGTCCCCGAAGGCACAACGCTCACTCCTGTTCACGCCTACGAAGATTTAATCAAAGAGGCGAGTCCCGATTATCCGTGGCCTCATCTAAATGAAAACGATGCGGCGGCGATGTGCTACACCTCTGGCACTACGGGCAACCCCAAAGGCGTGGTCTATTCGCATCGCGCTATTTATTTGCATAGCATCGGCTTGAGCATGGCCGATTCATTTGGTCTGTCCGAACGCGACACTTTTATGCCTGTCGTGCCGATGTTCCATGTGTTGGCGTGGGGCACGCCGTTTGCCACAGTGATGCTCGGAGTTAAATTAGTTTTTCCGGGTCCGCATCTGCAACCGCGCGATCTGGCTGAATTGATTCAAGCCGAGAAAGTGACTCTCACGGCGGGGGTGCCGACTCTGTGGATGGGCATCCTGCATCTGTTGGAGAACGAGCGTTACGACCTGAGCAGTTTGCGCGGCATGATCGTCGGTGGTGCCGCCGCCCCGCAATCTATGATCGAAGCCTACGAGAAGAAGCACAACCTTAATGTGATACACGCTTGGGGCATGACCGAGATGAGTCCGCTTGGCACGGTGAGCCGCCTCAAGAGTTATCAACTTAATTTATCTGAAGCCGAACGTTTTGCGATTCGCGCCAAACAAGGCACATCGGTGCCGGGCGTGGAGATTCGCGCCATTGATGAGAGCGGCAAAGAGATCGCTTGGGATGGCAAAGCCTTTGGCGAATTGCAAGTGCGCGGTCCGTGGATTATCAAGAGCTACTACAACTATGATCGTTCCGCCGACTCGTTTCAAGATGGCTGGTTCCGCACGGGCGATGTAGTTTCAATTGACCCCGAAGGTTTTGTGCAGATCGTAGATCGCACCAAAGATTTGGTGAAGAGCGGCGGCGAGTGGATTTCGAGTCAGGATTTGGAGAACGCGATCATGTCGCATCCCAAAGTTCTTGAAGCCGCCGTCATCGCCGTGCCGCATCCCAAGTGGCAAGAGCGTCCGTTGGCGTGCGTCGTTCCCAAACCCGACTTCAAAGACAAGATCACCAAAGCCGAAATTTTGGAGCATCTCGCCTCACGCTTCTCCAAGATGTATCTGCCGGACGATGTGGTGTTCATCGAAGCCGTGCCGAAGACCAGCGTGGGCAAGTTCGATAAAAAAGTTTTGCGCGTGCAATTTAAAGATCACAAGCTGCCAGAATAGCTCAGCGTCATTGCGAGGAGCGCTCTTTGCGACGAAGCAATCTCATAGCGCGACCGAGATTGCTTCGCAAAGTGCGCTCGCAATGACGAACTATGGGCTTGTAAAGAAATAACTCCGCAGTTTGCTGTCAACGAATAGGGAAACGAATAAACGAATTCTGCGCGCTACTGACATTCGTTTATTCGTTTGATATTCGTTGACAGGGACACCGAAAAGCGCGAACTTATTCTTTTACGAGTCCTATCCGTTGAAGATTACAACTGCGGACACAACAAAGAAGACAACAATGACCAACGCCTCACAATTCCACAAAGACAATATCATCATAGATGGTTTGAACGCCAGTAATTTTTTTGATCCACGCATCGCGCAACGGCTTCACAGTGGCGGCATCACCGCCGTCAATGCCACCGTTGCCGCGTGGCACACGCCGCACGAAACGATCAACTTAATCGCCGATGCGCTATTGGTGCTTGAGCAACACTCCGATAAATTAATGCAAGCCCGATCTGTTGCCGATATTCTTAAAGCCAAAGAATCGAATCGCGTCGGTTTTATTTTTGGTTTTCAAGGCACCGATCCGCTCGGCGACAATCTCAACATGCTTCGCTTGTATCACGCCCTCGGCGTGCGAATCATTCAACTGACTTATAACTTTCGCAATCTGGTGGGATGTGGTTGTCAGGAAAAAGAAGATACGGGTTTGAGTGATTTTGGCAAGCAAGTGGTGGCAGAAATGAATCGGTTAGGGATGCTGATCGATCTCTCCCATTGTGGAGTCCGCACCACACAGGAAGCGATTGAACTTTCTCAACAACCTGTTGCCTTCACGCACGCCAATCCGTTTGCGCTCGTGCCAATGGCGCGCAACAAAAGTGATGAGGCGTTGAAAGCCGTTGCCGCCAAAGGTGGCGTGGTGGGCGCGGTCATCTTCGCGCCAATGCTCACCGGTTCGCCGAATGCTTCAGTAGATGATTATGTAAAAGTGATTGATTATCTGGTGAACCTGATCGGGATCGATCACGTTGGCTTGGGTCCTGATTTCATGGATGAGATGACGAAGGAAGTGGCGATGCAAGCTCTCAAGGGGTTGCCGCCTCAAACCCTGCAACAGTTTTCTGTAATTCCCCCAACGCAAAAATTTGAATCGATCTCCGCCTGCGCCAACG
>JACRLA010000387.1 GCA_016215145.1 Chloroflexota bacterium | reverse complement strand
TGATTGAACACGCTTTGGGTTTGAACGCGGTGGAGGCGACGCTTGAAGTGCGCGCGGGAAATAAGATCGCTCAAAATTTGTATTGCAAGTTTGGTTTTGAGGAAGTGGGACGGCGCAAAAACTATTATCGTGACAATGGCGAAGATGCGTTGTTGATGACGGCGAAGCCGCTAAAGATCAATGAACAATGAACAATGAGACAATGAACAAAACTCCAAACTTCAAACGGAATACGCAACACGGAATACGGAATGCGAATCTCCAATCTCTGATCTCGAAGGAATAGTCGAATGAAAATCTTAATCACAGGCGGCGCGGGCTTTGTGGGCTGCAACTGGGGCGCGCGTTTAATGAACGACGGGCATGACGTGACGGTGTTCGATAATTTGTCGCGCAAAGGCACGCCGCAAAATTTGGAATGGCTTAAGACTCAGGGCGAAGTTAATTTTATTCACGGCGATGTGCGCGATGCGGCAGCGCTGGCGAGTGCGGCAAAAGGACATCATGCGATCTATCATCTCGCTGCGCAGGTGGCGGTAACAACCTCTGTTATTAACCCACGCGAGGATTTTGAGATCAACGCGCTCGGCACGTTCAATATGTTAGAGGCGGCGCGTTTGTCTGGGATGAATCCTGTTATCGTTTACGCTTCGACTAACAAAGTGTATGGGGGTATGGAAGATATTGAAGTGGTCGAGGACAAAACGCGCTGGCGCTATAAAGATTTGCCGATGGGATTACCCGAGACATATCCTTTGGATTTTCATTCGCCTTATGGGTGTTCAAAAGGCGCGGGAGATCAATATGTGCGCGACCATGCGCGCATGTACGATCTACCCACGGTTGTCTTTCGACAATCATGCATTTACGGCACACGACAATTTGGCGTTGAAGACCAAGGCTTCCTTGCTCACTTTGTCATCGCCACTGCCAAGAAGCGCGTCATCAATATCTATGGCGACGGCAAGCAGGTGCGTGATATGTTGTGGATTGATGATCTGCTGGCGGCGTATAACATCGCGCTAACGAATCCCGAAAAAATAGCCGGCAAAATTTACAACATCGGCGGCGGTCCCTTGTTCACGCTTTCGATTTGGGAGGATGTGAAGCCCCTGCTTGAGGAACTCTCCGGCAGAAAGATTGAAACGAAATACGGTGAGTGGCGACCCGGCGATCAAAAAGTTTATGTCAGTGATATTCGCAAAGCGCATGACGAATTAAATTGGCAGCCTCAAGTGCCGCCGCACGAAGGCTTGAAGCGTTTGTGGGAGTGGGTGAGGGGGAATTTAAATTTGTTCGAGTAAGTGAAGATTGAAACGTATTCCGTATTCCGTCAGAGGATACGCAATACGCATTACGAAATACGGAATCCACGCAGGAGTTATCAGATGACCGACTCGTTATCTCAAATCGCATCCGAAATTGCCAAGTGCGAGAAGTGCAAGTTGTATTCAACTCGCAAACGAACCGTGCCGGGTGAAGGACCCGATAACGCCAAGATCATGTTCATCGGCGAGGGACCCGGTTACCACGAAAACGAACAAGGCAGACCGTTTGTGGGGCAAGCCGGAAAATTTTTGGACGAGCTTCTCGCCAGCATCAAAATGAAACGCGCCGATGTGTTCATTGCCAATGTGGTTAAATGCCGCCCGCCGCAGAATCGCGATCCTGAACCCGACGAACTCGCTTCGTGTAACGATTACCTTGAGCGACAGATTGCCTTGATCAATCCCAAAGCGATTGTGACGTTGGGTCGCTACTCCATGGAAAATTTTTTTCCGGGCGCAAAAGTTTCTTCCATTCATGGTCAAGCGAAAAAAGTGAAAGGGCGACTGGTGGTCGCTATGTTCCATCCGGCCGCGGCGCTGCATCAACCCAAATATCGAACGCTGATCGAAGAAGATTTTAAAAAGTTGCCGGAGTATATTACTCTAGCTGAAAAAGAAGTGGTGGCAGCACCGGCGAAACCTGAAGAGCCGCCGGAGCAGATGAGTTTGTTCTAAGTGAGCGCGAACCTATCTGTCTGCTACTTCGGCGCGTATCGTTCCAACTACCCACGCAATCTCACCATCCGCCGCGCGTTGGCATTGGCAACTATCACTGTCGTTGAATGTCAAGTGCCGCCCAAATGGAAAAGTTGGCGGCGCTGGCTTTCCCTTACTTACCAATTTCTGTGTAACTCCAAAGCACGCGCCGCGACCGTCATCATTGTCGCCGAATTTTGTCATACGCTCGTTCCGCTTGCTTGGGTACTCTCTCGTCTCACAGGCGCGGCGCTTCTCTTCGATCCCGGCATCTCATTTTATGAAGAGATGATCGTGAGTCAGCAAGCCGCTCCGCCCGAATCGTTTCGCGCAAGATATTTGCGCGGAGTGGATTCGCGCGCCTTCAGGCTTGCGGATTTTGTGATCTGGTTTACCCCGGTAGATGAGGAATACTTTGGCAGACTCTATCGTATTCCAACCGAGCGGGCGGCTTGGCTCCCCCCCGGTGTCGACAGCGAGAGTTTCGCCTTCTCACCCCCTCCAGAAATTGACTCGCCTTTCGTGGTTCATTGGGATGGAAGTTTTATTGCTAGCCATGGCGTCGAGGTCATTTTAGATGCCGCAAATTTGTTGAGAAATTATCTTGACATTCACTTCGAACTTGTTGGCGATGGCCCTGTGTCCGATGAAATGCGCCAACGCGCCGAGTCGTTGAAGCTTGCCAACGTAATCTTTCGGGGGACCGTCTCGTTTGAGGAACTGGTTGAATCGGTGAAACGATCGCACATCTGTTTAGGCACGTTCCGCGCCGACGATAAACAGCGGCGCTCACTGTACACCAAAGAATTACAAGCAATGATGGCCGGACGGGCATTGATCACCGCGGAGGGTGAGGCAAAGCGTCGAGTGTTTAAACCCGATGAGGAATTAGTATTGATCCCGCCACAGGATGCTAGTGATCTGGCGGACGCAATTCTAAAATTGAAAGCCGACGCGCCGAGACGGCATCACCTTGGTGAACATGGTCACGCGGCAGTGAGTGCGTTATGCTCACCTGAATCTATTCAGTATAAGTTGATGACGATTCTCCATCGTGCGCGTGAACAACGTCGACGCTGAATATTGTATAATGCCGTTGCGTGGCGACCATAGGGTCGCTTTTTATTTCTGTCTCCTCAGGTGATTCTAACTCTTATGACTACCAAAGAACAATTCCTCAAAAAAGTTTCATCACGCAATTTGACGCTCAGCGTCGTCGGTTTAGGCTACGTCGGTTTGCCCCTCGCCGTCGAGTTTGCTAAAGAAGGATTCAAAGTGATCGG
The DNA here is from genome assembly GCA_016215145.1 of Chloroflexota bacterium. Lineage (GTDB taxonomy): Bacteria > Chloroflexota > Anaerolineae > Anaerolineales > VGOW01 > VGOW01. The sequence goes on along the minus strand of JACRLA010000387.1, from coordinate 1,622 downwards.
CATTGATCTTGATAAACGTAAGGTCGATGCGATCAACGCCAGCCAGAGTTACATTCCCGATGTGCCAACCGACGATGTCGCCGCCTTGGTGCGCGGCGGCAAACTTTCTGCCACGACCGATTACGCCGCGTTGAAAGAAGTGGATGCGGTGAGCATCTGTGTGCCAACCCCTCTCGCGACCCAGATATGTCGTACGTCATCTCCTCTGCCGATGAAGTGGCGAGACATTGCCACAAAGGAATGTTGATCGTCCTCGAAAGCACCACCTACCCCGGCACGACGGATGAAATTTTGCTGCCGCGCCTCAAACAACGCGGATTCAAAATTGGCGAGGACATTTTTCTTGCTTTCTCGCCTGAGCGCATTGACCCCGGCAATAAAAACTACGGCGTGCGTAATACACCTAAAGTAGTTGGCGGATACACCCAAGAGTGCACCGACGTTGTTCACGCCCTCTACTCAACGGCGATCACCGCAGTAATTAAAGTGCATGGCACACAAGCGGCAGAGATGGTGAAGCTTTTGGAAAACACCTTTCGCGCGGTGAACATTGGCTTGGTCAACGAGATGGCGATTATGTGTGACAAGCTCGGCGTAAACGTGTGGGAAGTGATTGACGCTGCCAAGAGTAAACCGTTTGGCTTCATGCCGTTTTATCCGGGACCCGGTCTGGGCGGGCACTGCATTCCCATTGACCCGCTCTATCTCTCGTGGCGCATGAAGTCGTTTAATTACAACGCGCGCTTCATCGAGCTCGCCGACGAAATTAATATGAACATGCCGCGCCACGTTGTGAGTAAAATTGCCGATGCGTTAAACGATGACAGCAAGCCGATCAAAGGCTCGCGCATTTTGGTCTTGGGCGCCGCATACAAGAAAGATATTGACGATGTGCGTGAGTCGCCCGCGTTGGATGTGATTAAACTCTTAGGTGATCGGGGCGGTCTCGTAGACTATCACGATCCTTATATCCCCTCGATCTCATTGGAACACGCGGGTGGCGAAGGAAGCAAACACTCTGTCGCCTTGACCGACGAAACGATTCGCAACGCCGATTGCATCGTCATCATTACCGATCACTCGAAGTTTGATTATGTTGATCTGAGTCGTCAGGCGAAGTTGATCGTAGACACACGCAATGCGATGGCGAAATCTCAGCCGCAGCGCGCGCGCGTAGTTTCTCTTTAGAATGAAAATCTTCAATAGAATTAACAGCCGAGATCTCGCCCTCTTTATTTGGTATGGTAGTCTTGCCGCGATTGCCGCTTACGTTCTCTTGTGGTGGCAGTTCTGGACAGACTTACCCTCACACGGCGAGATGTTTGCCTCTTACAAAAGTATTCTCGAAGGCACTTACGACATACCACATCAATATCGTTACGTTGCCTATCTTCTCCCCGACCTCATTCGCCGCCTCACAGGTTTCTCCTTACAAACATCTGAAGCGATCAACCGCGCGCTTTGGTTGTGGGCGTGCGCCTTAGCCTTTCACGTCTACCTCAAACATTGGTTTGGGCGTCTCGGAGCGATCATCGGCGTTTTAGGATTCTTTGGCGTTGTGCCTCTTGTAATTTTGCAAACAAGTTTTGCGCCTAGTGATGTTCCCACAGTTTTCTTTCAGA
>JACRLA010000143.1 GCA_016215145.1 Chloroflexota bacterium | reverse complement strand
TAGGTTTTCTCCAGCTTTCTTCATCCCCGGTGTGATGACCAATAAATTAATTGCGCCCATCGCTAACATCGGCAGGGCGATAATTAACTTTACGATCAACGTGCGCCCGTAGATTGTGTTGTTTAACGCTTCAAACGATCCAACCCGAATCACAGAAGCATAAAATCCGGTGAGGATCAATATGCCAACGCTGATCAATGCCAACCCCGAAAAGCGCGGGATGAGATGGGCTACATCTTTCGACGCGCCCTCGATTTTCTTCAATGACCACAACCCAACCGCAAAATGAATCAACCCGCCAACCCAAACCGAGGCGGCAATTAAATGAATCCAATCGTTGAGGATAGCGAGCGTCGCATCGGCGTCGGCGGCGGCATGACTGCCCAGGCTGATGGTGAGAAGGAGAAGTAACGAGATCGCAAATACGATCCAGTGATCGCGCCTCGACTTGCTATTTATTGTGAATCGCACTAACAACAAACTTAACGCTAAACGCGCGATCCACAACGCTCCGAAGCGCGTGGTGAACAACACGCCCGTAAACGATATATCCCACGGCAAAGCGAAACCTGTATTGGATGCTTGACCGGCTTGCGAGATGAGTCCGATGATGTTGGCGAGGGTGAGGGTGATCAACGACAAAACCCTAAGGGTCTTAAACACCCTTAGGGTTTGATCGTCCACATTGCGCCACACGACGATCTTAAAGATCGCGCCGCCGCTAATCGCCATCGCGGACAAGAACAATAGCCATCGGGCGATCATTTCGTCGAACGAGAATTTGATTCGTTTGCTTGACTGCTCGGCGGCGGCGAGGACAGAAGGGTCCACGTTGCCAACGGCAAAAGGGAATGAGCCGGTTGTTAAATGTCCATCTACCGACGATAACGCTTTCCACGAAACGGTGTATACGCCATCGGGGATCGATCTTAGCGAGACGGTCATACGTGTTGAATCATTTGCGTCCACGCGCGCGTCATTGCTGTCCACGCTTGCGCCATCTGAGTTCAAGACAGTGATCGAGCTAAATGAGGATTCCAACGCTTCGCTGAAAAATAATTCGATCTGCACCGGCGGACGCGGCAGTGAGGCATTCGCTTCGGGATTCGATTTGAGCAAACTGGCGTGGGCGAATACGGGCGAGACGATGATCGCCAAAATAAAAAATGTGATGGGGACGGATAGAAAACGAAATTTCATTTTAGGCTGGACTTACGCAAAACTCATCAGCGTCATTGCGAGGAGCGTTCTTTGCGACGAAGCAATCTCAAAGCGTGACCGAGATTGCTTCGTAAAGAACACTCGCAATGACGTTAGTGGCTCAATGTGCGCAAGTCCAGTTATGTTTGTAGAGACGACCCATCGCTTCGGGTCGTCTCTACATTTTATTATTTGCGATTCAACGTGATGAGGCTTAAGCCCGCGCCGATCACGGCGAGGACGATTGCGCCAATGGCTACCCACAGACCAATGCTTGAGGTGGAGTCGGCGGCTTGACCTGAGGTGAGCCGCGGGAACTGCACCGTGTCCGCCGGGTCCACTTCTTCCGGCTTCACATCGGCTTTTACATCCGTTGTGCCGATCTTGCCGCTGAGTCGAATTGTATATTGCCCGGCGCGTGTCGGCGTCATCTGCGCTTGGAATTTTCCGGCTTGACCGGAGACGGGTTTGATCGTCAACACTTTTGATTCGCCGCCATATAGTGCTTCAACTTTTAATTCGGTCACGTCAATTTTGGCGTTGGCGTCTTTGCTGTTGACGATGTCGAGCGCGACGGCGTTGGGTTCGCCGACGATGGGCGGTTCGTTTTTCCAACCGTATTTTATTTTGTAGTCGCCAACGGTGATCTCTTCGTGAGCGTAGACGATGGCGGGGAGAAGGAGCAGGGCGATTAACGTGAGCGCAAGCGTAGCGTGTTTGATGTTCATGGTTTAAATTCCTTTATGTAAATCTTGTCACAGTGAAAATAAGAAGAATCCCTAAAACGGTCATGGCGATAGTTTTCCATGACGAGTGTTCGCTGTGCGCTTCGGGCAAAATGTCTGAGGCGCAAATGTAAAGTAAGAACCCGGCGAAGAAACCTAAATACAAAACCATTATAGCGTCGGGGACGGAGAAGAAATAAGTGGAGATCGCGCCTAACACCGGGGCGAGTGCGTCTATAGCTAAAAAGAGAAACGCTTTTTGCGACGTGTTTTTGTGAATCAACATGAGTGAGACGGTGTTCAAGCCGTCAGAAAAATCGTGGGCGACTACGGCGATGGCGATGATGATGCCGAAAGAGGCAGAGACTTGAAACCCTAAACCAATCCCAATGCCGTCGAGGAAAGAGTGTCCGGCTAACGCCAGCGCCGAGGCGACGCCGACCAGAGGGTGTTTGTGACTTCCATAGAGTTCCTCTTGCGAGTAGTGGATGAGAAACAGCTTTTCGAAAATGTGAAAGACCATAAACCCGATGACCAGAGTGATCATGGGGTTGATCGGATCGATCTTCACCTCCTGCGTCAGTTGGATCATCTCCGGGAAGATGTCGAAGGCGACGACTGCCAACAAGACTCCGGCGGTGAAGCCGAGGATTAGATTTAATTTGCTTTTGTATTTCAAGCCAACGAGCCCGCCCATAAAGGTGGAGATAAACGATAGTGCGGCAAAAAAAAGAATCAAGGGATTGGTCATATATAAGACTTTCGATATGGATGGATTGACCGACAAGATGATTCCATCACGAATATCACGAATGAGCGAATACCACGAATTTATTTTTTTATTGCTCTATTCGTTAAATTCGCGTATTCGTGACATTCGTGATTAAAGTGCGTAAGTCCAGCAGAAGTTACTTGCACGTCGGGCATCGCCCAAACAATTCGAGCCAATGCCCTTCGATCTTGAATCCCGTGCGGCGCTGAACGGCTTTCAATAAATCACCCAGATCGCAATCGGCAAATTCCACAACGGCATGGCACTTTCCGCAGATCAGATGATGGGCATGGCCTTCGCTTGCTAAAGCGTAAGTGTGACAGCCGTCTTCGGCGTGAATCTTTTTCACCGCGCCGCACTCGGCAAGAATATCCAATGTGCGATACACCGTGACCAAGCCAGTGCGTCTGCAAAATTTTTGCGCCTGTTTGTGAATCTCGGCAGGCGTCAGCGTTGCGCCG
>JACRLA010000386.1 GCA_016215145.1 Chloroflexota bacterium | reverse complement strand
TTTAACTCCGGCAACCGCTTCTAACACCGTATGATTTCGAATAACACTCGCCATGTCAAACAATGTCTCCGAGTAGCCCATCAAGTCGGCTAAAGGGGTTTTGAGATCGTGGGCGACGGTATGGGCAAACGCTTCCAACTCTTTGTTATGTTCCTCGACGATCTTTCGTTGTTCGCGCTCGGCTTCAATAAGTGAATTATTTTCAGCGCCGATAAAAAGGATCGGCACGTCGCGGATGCGGTCATCCGCGCGCAACTGCTCGCCCACCTCAGGCAGCGCCGCCTCTAACACAATCAATGTCGGAGTCTCCGCCCGCGCCGACTCTAATGCGCTGCGTCCATCGGCGGCAAACCGCACGCGGCTGCCGCCATCTTGCAGCACTTGAGCCAGCATCTTCAAAGAGTCCGATGCCGTGCCGATGATTAGAATAGTGGAAGTGGGAGAGGTCATGGTTTCAACAACACCTGACAGGTCTGTTTACAATTTGGCGAGCGTTAAGTTCGGCAAGACCTGTCAGGTGTGGCGTGAAAATTCGGGAACTTGTTTTGCATGAGTCGTAAGCGAAACTTACTCATCATTCTACAACGAAAGCGGCGCAGAGAAATTGCGTTCTCAAAGTAGATCTCCGAGTTCTTAAAGAACTCGGAGATCTGCCCGCAACAACTCAAAAACAAAAAGAGACTCTGCTCACACAGAATCTCTTTTGGGTTTTTGGGAATTGGGATTTGGGTTTTTTGTTTTGGGATTTGGGGTTTTGTTTTTTACTCTTCTTCTTCCGCCGCCTTGCCCTTCTTCGAATTCGCAATGATCGTCTGCGCGATGTGGTTCGGCACTACGTCGTGGCGGATGTATTCCATCGTGAACACGCCGCGCCCTTGAGTCATCGAGCGCAGATCGGTTACGTAACGCAGCATCTCAGCCTGCGGCACTTCAGCCACCACAATGCTCTTGCCCGTCTCTTGTTCCATGCCCTGCACCCGCGCTCTACGGGTATTGAGATCGCTCAAGATGTCGCCCATACTCGCTTCGGGAACAGTGATCTTCACCATCATGATCGGCTCACGCAAAACTGGACCCGCGCTTTGCACCGCCAACTTAAACGCTTCGCGTCCGGCAATTTCAAACGCCATCGGTTTCGAATCCACTTCGTGCATCTTGCCGTCGTAGACAATCACCCGCACGTTGCCCATCGGGTATCCGGCAATCACGCCCTGCTCCAACGATGCCTTGATCCCTTTTTCGATGGGCGCCAGATACGATTTAGAAAGGTTCATGCCGACCAACTCATCCTGAAAGTCAAAGATGTCGTCGAGATACGGCTCGATGCGTAAATACACTTCGCCGAACTGCCCCGCGCCACCCGATTGTTTTTTGTGGCGATAATGCCCGTCGCTGTTCTTGGTGATCGATTCACGATACGGCACGCGCGGCGTCTCGGTTAAGATCGCCGTGCCAAATTTCGCTTCGGCGCGACGGATAGCCACATCAATATGTTGATCGCCCATGCCTTCGAGCAACGTTTGATGCGTGGCGTGTTCGTGCCGCCAATGCAGAGTCAAATCCTCTTCGCACAAACGGCTCAGGGTCGGTCCCATTTTGGTGGCGTCACTTTGAGTCTTGGGGTTGACGGCAACCGTATAGAGAGCCGCCGGATAATGCGGCATGGCAAATTGAATCGGGTGAGTCTTATCACCCAACGTATCGCCGGTGACGGTAGAACCCAGCTTCGCCACCGTGCCAATATCGCCGGTGTGCAATGTCTTCACAGCGATCTGTTCTTTGCCGCGCATAATATGTAATGTGCCGAGTCGTTCTTCGACGCTCCTGTTGTGATTCCACACACGCGTGTCAGAATTCATCACGCCGGAGAACACACGCAGATACGTCATCTTGCCCACAAAAGGATCGGCGGTGGTTTTGAAAGCGTAAGCCGCTAACGCTCCCGTGTCCGTCGGCTTCACTTCTTCGTCGCCCGCTTTGCCTTCAGCGTGCGGCACCGGAATTTCTGTCGGTGAGGGCATGTAACGGGTGATCGTTTCGAGGATCGGGGTGATGGCGACGTTGGCGGTAGCAGAAGCGATCAACACCGGGACAAACGTGCAGTTATCCACCGCGCGTTTGAATCCGTGAGTGATCTCATCGTTGGTTAACATTTCGCCGCCCAAATACTTTTCGAGCAAGGCGTCTTCACCTTCGGCGGCGGCTTCCATCATCGCCAAGTGACCTTTCTCTGCCGCCTCTTTATATTCGGCTGGAATATCGGACGGCTCACCCTTGCCGCCTTTGCGCGCGCGCATCGAGAGCAAACCGATCACGCCTTTAAAATCTTGCTTCTCGCCCCACGGAAATTGCACCGGAACCAGTTTCACATCTTTAGAAAGATTCTGAATCGATTCGAGCACGCGGGTGAAGTTGGCATTCTCACGATCCATTTTGTTGATGACGATGATGCGCGGCAATTTCAATTCGTCGCAATACTGCCAGACCAACTCCGTCCCCACTTCCACACCCGAGACGGCGTCCACCACGATGATCGCCCCATCCGCCACGCGCAGCGCCGACTTCACCTCACCCATAAAATCGTTGAAGCCCGGCGTATCCAACAAATTAATTTTGTAATTCTCAAACTCAATGGCGATCAACGACGTGCTGACCGAAATTTTTCGGCGATGTTCCTCTTCGTCGTAATCCGAAACCGCCGTGCCGTCCTCGATCTTGCCGAGACGAGTCGTCGTCGCCGTGTCGTAGAGCAACGCCTCAACCAACGACGTTTTGCCCGAACCCAAATGTCCTACCAACGCTACATTGCGAATAAACTCCGTGCCATACTCTTTCATGCAGAGCCTCCGGGAGGTGATAAAGTGCTAAGATTGTAACCGAGAAGAACAATTCGTCAACGGAGAAAATCACCAACCTGACATGAAGAAAAGCATACTCGTAACACTCATTCTGGCGGGAATAGTCCTCGTCATCGCCAGCATCGCCGCCGCGCGCATGGTCGTCGTCGCCAATTACATGAACAGCGCCGCGCAATACGCCTCGTTACACCTCACCGATTCACCTCAACCTATCGTCGGC
>JACRLA010000142.1 GCA_016215145.1 Chloroflexota bacterium | reverse complement strand
TTTATCCAACATCTCCAAAATTTTCACGTCCCAATGTTGTGGGTAGCCGCCGTACGGTTTCGATTCGACGTTGTTCCACCACATGTATTCTTGCCCTTTGGAAAAAGTCCAAGTGGCTTTGCAGGCACCGGTGCAAGTTTGACAACCGATGCAGCGATTGACGTTGAACACCGCGGCGAATTGTTTTTGCGGGTGCGCTTCGTTGAACACGTAGTTCATTTTGCGCCCCAAGTGCCAGTTATAAACTTCGGGCATGATCAGCCTCCGTTAAATAGTTTTCGATGTCGTCTTCAAGATCACAGTTTGGAGCAATTTCTTGTAGAGACGTTGCGTTGCAGCGTCTCTCATCGCCGTTTGATATTTCAGCAGTCGCGTGCTGAAGCAACGGTTGATACCGCGCACAAACTTTGTGGATCAACTCGCGGGCGTAACTTTCACCTTTGAGGCGATACACGCGGTGCGTCGCCATGAATAGCGGTTGGGTGAAGAGCGTCATGATGCGGGCTTCGTTCCAGCCCATGCGGGCATACTCCTCGACAAAACATTCCGCCATCGCTTCCAGTTGTCCTTCTTCACCGGGCATCACCATGCCCACCAAACCCAGCGGGTCTTCATCTACAAATTCGTCGTGAGGCATATTCCACTCCTATTTCTTCACTTCCACCGTCTTCCCACTCATATACTTATTCATAAAATCGCTCTCGTGTCCGGGTGTGAAGCCAGTGGCGACGGATTCCCATTTGCCCTTGCCGTTGAGCCCGCCGTCTTCGGCTTTCGTCACCTTCACCAATGTTTCCTTAGGCACCGTGTTGAGGGCCGTTGAGCCCGCCGTCTTCGGCTTTCGTCACCTTCACCAATGTTTCCTTAGGCACCGTGTTGAGGGCGTGGTTGTCGGCTTCACCCCCGAAGATGAATTGCATCGCCGTCTTTTGTTTGTGGAAGAGATTATCCGTTTGATGCATCGGCATAGACCAATCGCGCGTGAGAGATTGTTGTGAGCCATAACGGAGATTCGCCATGTAACCCGTGCCTTCGGATTTCGCCAAGCCGTCGGCGCGAGTCTCATGCGCCTTCACCGATTTTTCGGTTGCCATGAACGGCGCATGTTTGATCATCACGACGTTGTAGGGATACGCCGGATTGTATTTGGCGCGCAGCATGAGACGCGCCACTTTATAAAATGGATCGTCGGCTTTCCAACCGATGTAAGGACGGTCTGCCGGGTTGGCGTCCACGTAAACATAGTCACCGTCTTCGATGCCAAGGTCTTTGGCAGCTTGCGGGTTGAGATGCACTTGATGATCGCCGGGTCCGGGCAAACGTTTATCCAGGCGATACGGATCGCCGAAGTTGGAGTCGAGGATGATCGTCCAATCCACCGTGCTCCACGAGGAGTGAACGCGATGGCGACTCTTCGGTGTGACACAATAAAATTGAAAACCTTTTTCCCACAATAGATTCTTCGTCGCCTTCACTTTGTCCCAACTCAGCGCTACGTTGCGAACCGTGCGCTCTTCCCAACCCATCGCGTCCAACGGCAAACCATAATCGTCCGGTTTGATGAAGCGGCTGGTGCTGACAATGACGTTGGGCAAATACGGCGTAGCTTCGGGGCTCTCGCGATGCGATATCATGTTCTCGCCATATTCAATCGCTTCGGGGATGTCGCAATAGGCGCTGAGACGTCCGCTGTCAGTGTAGAACGGTACGTTGTCGTGCACCTGCTCCCAAAACGGAATGCGCGGATACGTGCGGAACAACATCAGCGCCGCGCCGGGTTCGCCGTACTTGCCATCCATGATGTCTTTAAATTTGTAGCCGCTGGTCGTCAGCGACGAATCGAGCAAACGTTGAATGTAAACTTCGGGCTTGCCGTCGAGGGCGAACTTCCAATAATCGCGGAATCGCTTGTCGTTAAGTTTGTCGCCGATGGCAGCAGCCACTTCGGCGAGAATCCGCACATCGTCGCGCGTGTCGTAGAGCGGTTTGATGCCGCCTTTCCAAATTTGCAAAAATGGATTTGAACACGACGCGGTGATCTCGTGCGTTTGAAACTCTGCCCAAGAATTTGCCGCCAACGCGAAGTCGGCATACTCGACTGTCGCCGTCATCTCAATATCCACCGAGATGATCAACTCGATGTTGGGATTGACGTTCTTGATCATCTCGTAATGATGCTTGGCGTTGTTCAGCAAATTCACATTCGTAAAGAATTGAACTTTGGTCGGCGTGGGCATATGCGTGTTGCCCGTAAAAACTTTGCGTCCGTATTTGGGCGTGTCCACGATGAGCGGACGCTCGGAGTGATTCCAATAAGCGGGCTCTTCGTCTCTGCTGTAAGCGTGCGCCACGATATTTTTGCCCGGCGTACTCTCGTCGAGATTCGGTTCAAACGGATCTTCGGCGACCCAACCTTTAAAGCCGGGTCCCACTTCGGGCGAACCTTGAAAGAGCGCGGCTTTGTAATTACCGGCCCAGGTGTAACACCCCGCGCCCGGTCTACCAATATCACCGGTGAGCATGAGCGGCAAAAATTGGGAGCGATTGGCAAGCGTGGCGTGGAACCAGTGATTGATCCCTTCGCCGATATGAATCGCCACCGGCGACATCGTCACAATATCTTTGGCGAGTTGCTCGATCATCGCCTTCGGCGCGTGGGTGATGTCGGCAACCGAATCGAGATCATAATCTTTGAGATGCTCTTTATACATCGCCCACAACGTCAACACCTCAACTTCTTTGCCGTCTACTAATTTGATCTTGCCCGACCAATCGAGAACGGGGTCAATACCTTTCTTGTCCAAGCCTGTGCCAACGTCATCGCGCGTGATCGCCACAAGTTGATTCGTCTTGGCATCGCGCACCACGTAATCGCCCAACCTCTCGTATTGCGCTTGCGTCAACCCTTGTGTCTTGAAGCTATAGCTATCGGGTTTAATCCCCAGCTTGTAATTGGGCAGCGCATCCGAGGCGCGCAGTTTCTTCAGCGTGTCGGCGCGCACCAGAATCGGGAAATCGGTGAAGTGTTTGACAAACGACTCATTGTGTTTCTTGTTGTCCATGATCCAGCGCGCGATCCCCAAAAAGAGCGCGGTGTCGGTGGCGGGACGAATCGGAATCCAGTAATCGGATTTTGTCGCAGGCGGCGAGTATTCGGGTGTGATGGTAACGATCTTCGCGCCGCGCTCCATCGCTTCGATGAAGAAGTGCGACTCGGGCATTTTATTTTCAACTAAATTTTTGCCGCATTGAATATGCAAACGCGAGTTACGCAGATCGTTGAAGTCCTCATCGGAGGCTTGCAAGCCGGTGGTGAACGGATGACCCGGCGCTTGATCGCCGTGCCACGTATAGTTCGACCATGACCGCCCGCCTTTCAAATCGTCGCGTTTCACTTTGCGAATCTGTTCGTCCAACAACGCCAACGTATTCGAGAAGCGATACATGCCATACTTGCCGATCACGCCGAGCAAGCCCATGCCGCCGCGACATTTAAATGTGCGCGTGCCGGCGCCGCCCATCGCGTCAATCATTTCTTTGGGATAGCCTTGCTCCTTGAGCAACGCCACGCCTTCATCCGTCGAATAACGTTTAGCGATGGCGATCATGCCGCGCGAGATGTAATCGTAAGCAACGTCCCACGACACGGGCAACAATTCATCCGTGCCGCGCGAATCAAATTTGTATTTGGATTTATTCGCCGTGTTCAACAAGGGGAAGCCGTCATCCGCCCACTGCTTCCAACCTTTGCGCATCAACGGGCCCTTCAAGCGATGCGGACCATACATCCGACGATGAAACGTTTGCCCTTTCTTGCAACCGCGCGGATGCCAATGCGCGGTGGCTTTGTTGCCATACAGGTCGCTGTATTTGTCCACGTCGTAGTTCGTTTCAGATCGCAAGATGACTCCGTTGCGAACAAAAGCGCGCAAGCGGCAAGCGTGCGTATCGTTGGGCGAGCAAACGTAGGTAAACGTCGAGTCGTAACGATATTGATCACGATACACTTTTTCCCAATCGCGTTCGGGATAGCTCGCCAACGGGTTGTCAATGCCGATGGGATCGAGTAGCTGCAAATTAAGATCCGAAGCTGCCACACCCAAGGCGGCAATACCTGAGAGTTTGAGAAAATCGCGGCGAGTCAATTGAGTCATATGTCGCTCCGTTTAGAAAGATTAGTTAACGCAGTCAACAAGTCTGGCACATTGGCGCTTACTTGTTGACTGGTGATCACTTGCACGGTGTTGGCATTAAGATCGGCGCGCAGGATGGGGAGAGTGGGATGACGGGTGACGAGT
>JACRLA010000141.1 GCA_016215145.1 Chloroflexota bacterium | reverse complement strand
GAAGCAATACTCATCAACACCCAATAGAGTGGCGAGATCAACGCGAACCGCGCCAGTTCGTAGTAACCGCGCCGGTGTGCGCCTATTAGATTCAAGTACATAAAGATGAAGTTGCCAATGGCTAAATTGAACATGGCGAGATAATAAATGGCGCTGGGGAACAAAAGGTCAATGATGCTCCACTGCCGCATGAACCATAGTGTCGTAAGAATCCAGTAGAACGGATTAAAGAGAAACACAAAGGGGGTGCCGCCGATGATAAAGTGAAAGCTGAGGAACTGCCTTAAGCCCAGTACGCGCAACAAGGTCAACGGATGGCGCATGTGCACCAGCCACGTTTGCATGTAGCCTTTGACCCAGCGTGAGCGTTGCCGAATCCAATTTCCTACTTGGCTGTTCGATTCTTCATATGTGGTGGAGTCGATGATGCCGGTGCGATAGCCATGCTTGAACATGCGGACACCCAGGTCGGCATCTTCGGTGACGTTGAACGGGTCCCAAGCGCCCAGTTCGCGCAGCCGCTCGGTGTAAAAGTGATTCGAGGTGCCGCCGAGCGGTATCGGCGCGCCGACGTTATCCAAGCCGGGCAAGATCAGATCGAACCAGTTTGAGTATTCCAACGTAAACCAACGGGTGAGGATATTTTGATCTTTGTTGTAGTAATTCAGCTTCGCCTGCAAACAAGCGACGTTGAGCGGCGCTTTGCGGAAGGCGGCGACTGCCATTCGCAATTGATCGGCATCCGGACGATCTTCGGCGTCGTAGATCACGGTGAAGGTGCCGCGCGCGCCCACTAACCCGTAGTTGCAGGCTTTGGGTTTCGTGTGCGGCGGCGCATCGGGGATATAGACGAATTCGAAATGCGCGGGCGGGCGCAATTTGATTGCGGCTTGAATGGTCTCTTGATCGCGCTCCTCCAACAAGAGCTTAACGTCCAACTTGGATTTAGGGTAATTCAGTTTGTCAATTGAACGCACCACTTCGGGTAACACATCTTTTTCTTTGTACAGTGGCACGAGGATGCTGTAGACCGGCAAATCTGCGTCCTCTAGCGCGGCGAGGTCTTCCGGGGTGACGTTGACGGTCAGGTTAGTATTTGCGCCGCGATAGGCAAGCCACAAACGGTAAAAGGAGATCGCTAAATAGATGACTGTGAAAACAGAATTGACGGCGATCAGCGTTATCTCAGGTGCGAGGGCAAGGCAGATCACGGTTAACGCAATGGAGGCTAAGAGAAGAATCAGTTGAGTATCGCTGAACGTTTCATATGCCGACTCATCCGGATCGCGATACAGCAATCCCATAATACTGTCTTCAATGTAGCTCGAGCGATAGACACGATCCAAAATCCAATTAATGTCCAACTCGCTGGCAATACAAAAGATCAACGGCAACTTTAATTCCCGATTCAATCTATCTTGTAAATCTTGGTCGGTGGGGTCGGTGATGGCGACGACGAGCGAATCGCCGCTCCAGCGTACCGGCACGGCTTTAAGCCCTCGCGCTTTTTTGGCGTCGAGCCGACGCACAATATCCGGGTCCGGTGGTTCCTCACGCAGATTGACAAACGGCATCTTGAATTGCTCTGCCAGAACTTCGGCGAGGAGAAGGCGATTGATAACGCCCATGTTGACGAGAATCGTGCCGAGTTTGCCGCCGCCGCGCGCTTGAATTGCTAAGGCTTCTTCTAACTGTTCGATCTGCAGTAAGCCGCGATCAATTAACAGCCAGCCGATATTCGTCGGGAGCCCTTCCAGAACTTCGGGCGCAGTTTCCGCGCCGTAAGCGAGCGGGATGGTGTTTCGAATATCTTCTGCCGAGGCTTCCACCGCGCGAACACGCAACCCGGTCTCTTGGGCAACAACATCTACGGCGTTTTGATCATCCGGGTTAGCGAAAGCTACAAGCAGCACGCGCCCCTGCTTCTTGATCGGCAAGGCGGTATATTTTTCGGCAGTCTCTCGCGCTACCAACTGAACGGCATTCGATTCAACGGGCACATTGGAACTCATCCCCAGTGCCGGTTGATCGCCGCTCAATGGCTGATTGCTCGAAAACATGATGACCGATATTTCAATAGGTTCACTCATAACTATGTCTCGCAGTTGTGCCTAACAAGAATTTCATTTGCCTCATAAAGTTTTCTTAACACGTCTTGCACAAAAATTATAAACGTGTGACACAAATAAACAGTAAAGGCATTATAAATTCTCTTGTAGGGTATACCTCAATTACAAGTGCCGTTAGATTTGCGCCACGATTGTAATGATGTTGTAATCTGGCAGGTAAAAAAACAACTCGGTTTCACTTAGAAACCGAGTTGTTTGTGGCTAATTGGGGTCAAACTTATAGCCCACACCTTTTACATTTAGTAAGTGTTTGGGCACTTTCGGATCCGCCTCAATCTTGTCACGCAATCGCTCTATTGCGATATTGACTAAATTCACCACCGGGTCGGTGACTAATGGCTGCCGTCTCCAACCCACTTGAAATAGTTCTTCATATGTAACCTCTTTATTAGGTGATCCCATAAGATGCCGCAGCAAACGCGCATCTGCTTTGCCAATGTCAACCTGTTTGTTGTCTTTTTCGACCACGCCTCTTTTAAGATCAAATTGAAAACGCCCAACGGTCATCATCTGGCTGGAGGAGGTTGGCGGTGGCAGTTTCGTGGTCAGCTTCTCCAGTCGCTGAAGCAGATCGGGTGGGGTGAAAGGTTTGGTGATGTAGTCGTCGGCGCCAAGCAAGAAGCCGCGTTGAACTGAATTGGGATCCGCCAAAGCAGTCAGCATCAACACCGGCACATCCGAAGTCTGACGCAGATTCTCCAATACGGCGAAGCCGTTCATCTCCGGCATCATCGCATCCAACAGCACAACGTCCGGCACATCTTGGGCAAATAACCTCAACGCCGTTTGCCCATCCGGGGCTTGGCTCACGCGATGTCCGGCTGCCTGAAGCGTGATTTTAATTAAAGTAGACGTGTCGGCATCGTCTTCGACGATCAATAAAGATAGTTTTCTCATAGTTGTAATTACACCTATTGCTTTTGATTTTTCTCCAGCTGTTGATCATCATCTTCCGATCTACTCCACCGATCCAAGCGCACCGGAGGTCCCCAGATTTGAATGGCGAGGAAGATCAGCCAGAAGACTAACATCAACAGAGCCGGGATATACGTGAATGAGTAATAGACGACCACCATCAAGACAAGCCAGAACAACGAGCCTACAACAATTGTGAGCCAGCGCCACCATTCCCTTAATGAAATTTGTTTCATAAAAGACCTTTTCTTGACAGCCCCTCCACTGTCATACACCAATCAAGCTCATCGTCCCGCTCAGATGGTTTGGCTCTTTAGGGCTTCACAAGCAGGCAGGCGATATGGCTGCTAATAGTGAATTGATGATTGAACGTCTTTCGACAATGCCCATTGTTAGTATTTTAGAAGACTTCTCGATATAGTAGCAATAAATATCCGAAAATTTTCATAAAGAGTTCGTTCATAGATTTACACAAACGCAATTCTACACCCAAACCATCCGCCCAATTGTTATCAGTGCAATTGCTGCTGAGGGATTTGCTTAACATTGTAGAGCAAATTGCCAATTTGCTCTACAATAGCCCACTAAAGGACACTCCCATGCAAGTCAATCCATCTATCTTCAAAGCCTACGACATTCGCGGCATTTATCCCACCGACCTCAACGAGCAAGCGGCGTATCTTATCGGGCGCGCCTTTGTCACTTTTCTTGGCATCGAGAAAGTCGTTGTCGGGCGCGATATGCGCCTCTCGGGCCCGTCTATGTTTAAAGAAGTCACGCGCGGCATCACAGAGCAAGGCGCCGATGTGATTGATATTGGCATGGTCAGCACCGATCAATATTATTTTGCTTGTCAAAAATTGGGCTTACCCGGCATCATGGTCACCGCCTCGCACAACCCCAAAGAGTATAACGGCTTCAAGATGGTGAAGAAGATGCCCTATCTCTTAAGCGGCGACGCGGGCATTCAGGATTTACGCAAACTGGTTGAGAGCGAAAATTTTCCGAAACCAAAACGTCAAGGGCAAATGGCGCAGCAGGATTTTAAAAACGAGTTCATTGAAAAAGTTTTGTCGTTGATTGATATTGAGGCGCTAGGGGCGCACGGCCATGCGCCCCTACGAATCGTGGTGGACACCGGCAACGGCATGGTAGGCCCTATTCTTAAGGAAGTTTATCAACGGCTCCCGATCCAGCTTATCGGCTTGTATCTCGACCCGGACGGCAGCCTGCCCAATCACGGACTCGATCCACTGCAACCGGAAAATCGCGCCGAGCTGCAAGTCCGTGTGAAATCCGAAGGCGCGGCGATTGGTTTTGCTTTTGACGGTGACGGGGATCGTTTTTTTGCGATTGATGATCGCGGCGAGTTTATCTCCGGAGATTTTCTGACGGCGATCATGGGGCAATACTTGTTAGAGAAACACCCGAAGTCAAAGATTCTTTATGATGTGCGGGCGTCGTGGGCAGTGGTTGACCTCATCACAGCGGCTGGCGGCAACCCCTTAATGGAAAGAGTGGGGCACGCCTTCATCAAACAACGCATGGCGAAGGAGGAGGCATTGTATGCGGGTGAGGTCACCGGACATTATTACTTCAAAGATTTCTTCTTCGCCGATTCGGGGATCATCCCTTCGTTGATATTAATGGAGATGCTCTCGAAGAAGGGCAAGAAGATGTCGGAGATTCTTGCGCCGCTGGAGGCAAAGTATTTTATTTCGGGCGAGATCAATTCTAAAGTGGCTGACACCAAAGCGGTGATGCAGAAGTTAGCCGAAGTTTATAAAGATGGAAAACAACACACGATGGATGGAATTTCGGTGGGTTATCCAACGTGGCACTTCAACGTGCGCGGGTCAAACACCGAGCCGTTGATTCGGTTGAACCTTGAGGCGAAGACGAAAGAGGAGATGGAGAGGAAGATGGATGAGGTGTTGAGGGTGATAAGGGGTGGTTAGGTGGTTGGGTGGTTCGTAAAGACATCCGAAGTTTTAAAAACTTCGGATGTCTTTTTTTATCTACTCAAGCACAAACGTCTTCAACGGCGGGAAGCCATTGAATTCAACCGAAGCGTAGGTGTAAGTGTATGCACCCGTAGAGAGCCAATAAATTTTGTCGCCGACTTCCAGCGAGAGGGGCAGAGGATATTTGTTGAATTGATACATGATATCCATACTGTCGCAGGTGGGACCGGCTAAGACCACTTCTTCATCTTCTGCGCCGTTGCGATCACACACCACGCGATATTTGATCGACTCACCGAGAGTCTCAATCAGCCCGCCAAACACGCCGACATCAGTATACACCCACCGGTTTACATCGTCTCTCGATTTGCGCGAGACCAGAACCACTTCGCTCACCAACACACCGGCATCGCCCACCAGAAAACGCCCGGGTTCCAAAATCAAGCGCGGATGTTTTTTGCCAAAGTCTTCGCGCAAGAAGCGGTTGATGCCTTTAGCGTAGCGATCAAACGGGTGCATTTTTTGATTGTAGGTTGCGGGGAAACCACCACCAAGATTGAGGAGAGAAATTGAAACGCCATGTTCGGCGAGTCTATCGGTGATGTATTTTGTTTTGGCAATGGCGGCATCCCACGCGCCAATGTCACGCTGTTGAGAGCCAACGTGGAATGAAAAGCCAGTGGCATTTAATCCGAGCTCACGCGCCATGAGGATGAGATCGATGGCGAGATCGGGTTGGCACCCGAATTTGCGCGAGAGCGGCCAGTCTGCCGTCTCTGCGCCTTCCACCAGGATTCTTACAAAGACCTCGCTGCCGGGCGCGCAACGGGCGAGGTTGTGAATATCCATTTCCGAATCGCTGCAATAGAGCCGCACCCCCTTTTCGTAGCTGTAGCGAATATCTTTTTCTTTTTTGATGGTGTTGCCATAACTAATTCGGCTGGGATCAACGCCGAGCGCCAGAACTTTATCTAGCTCTTGCACCGAGGCAACATCGAAGTTCGATCCGAGTTCTGCAAGTTTGGCGAGAACGACATCGTGCGGGTTGGCTTTGACGGCGAAGTGTATCGCCGCGTTGGGGAAGCCTTTGCGCATGAGTTCGTACCGCTTGATAATTGTATTGAGATCAACCGCTAAAAACGGCGTCGTCTCTTTTTCAACGAGTGATCGGAATTTTGCCTCCGAACCAGCATCGAAAAAGCGATTAGGTTTCATTGATTAACCCTTTCTGTTTTAGATTTTAAAAGATAAAAGTCCCACCCCTGCTTATCCCGCTTCTCAGATGAAAAGCGTGACAGCACGGCGAGACTGGCATGATCATTATCGCGCAAATTTTAGAAAATGGAAGATGGTTTTTCTTAAAATTTCGTTTGGGGTCGAGGGGCGCGAGCGGGTGGCGGCAGACGCGGCAGAGTCGGTTGAACGGGCGATCACGGCGCGGGCGCGATCCGAGACGGACAACATCGCATTAATTTTTTTCACGTTTGATCTGCGCGCGGCACGGTTCTGCTTCATCCGTTTGAGAATCACGCGCCAAACCGATTCGCGCCAAGCGACGATGTGATCTATCGGCGTCTATTCTAAAACGTGATGAACATCATAGTCACTACGTATAAAAACTCACGCGATAGAACGAGACGATGTGAAGTTTTTGACAATCTTTATGCTACAATCTTTTTGCTTTTAATTCTCACTGGAGGCTTATTGTATGGCAACGCTCATCAATACCCTGTGGCAGGGTTTGTGGTACAAGGGCGGCGTTGGAAATTGGTCGTATCAGTTTCACCGCCTCGCCGGACTCGGCACCCTGCTCTTCCTCGCTATCCACATCGTGGATACCGCTTTTGTTTTTTTTGCCCCTGAACTCTACAAACACGCTCTCGAAATTTATCGTCATCCTTTGTTTATGCTGGGCGAGATCGCGCTGGTCGCGGGAATTCTCTATCACGGCATGAATGGCTTGAAGATCATCGTCTTCGATTTCTGGCCTCACTTGTGGAATCACAAGAATGAACAACGCGCCAACATTCTCATTTATGTCGCCACATTTCTGGCGTGGTTGCCGGCAGCGTTCATTATGGGGAGCAGTTTATACAAGCACAGCATCCTGCCATGGTTGGGAGGCAAATAACTATGAGTGTTATGACTTCAACTCCCACTGTTCGCAAAGTGTCCGTTCCCAAAACATGGGATACGCGCTTATGGCAGTTCATGCGCTGGAGCGGGGTGTTATTGATCCCGTTAGCGTGGGGACACATTTTGATTAAGGATGTGGTGATCGGCGTTCACGATATTGATCTTGAATACGTGCGGCGAGAATGGGCAACGTGGTACAGCTTTTGGCGCATCTACGATGCCGCGCTGTTGGCGTTTGCTTTCGCCCATGGCATGAACGGTCTGCGTCACGTCGCCAACGATTTCATTCATAACGAAAATACCAAACGAGTCGTCAGTTGGGCGATCTTGATCGGCTGGTTCGTGATCAGTGCTATCGGCGCAACGGCGATTATCGGCGGAGTGAGATAGACATGACTCAACATCATCAATTTGACGCGGTGATCGTCGGCGCGGGCGGCGCAGGTTTAATGGCGGCGCTCCATGCCAGCAAGACTGCCAATGTCGCCGTCGTCACGAAACTGTATCCTACACGTTCACACACCGGAGCGGCACAGGGCGGCATCGCCGCCGCGCTGGGCAACATGGAACCCGACTCATGGGAGTGGCACGCTTACGACACGATTAAAGGCGGCGACTATCTCGTTGATCAGGACGCGGCAGAATTTATGGCGAAGGACGCCATTGACGCAGTTCTTGAACTCGAACACATGGGGCTGCCGTTTGATCGCACTCCCGAAGGCAAGATCGAACAGCGCCGCTTTGGCGGGCACACCGCCAACTACGGCGAGAAGCCGGTGATGCGCGCCTGCAAAGCGGCTGACCGCACCGGGCACATGATCTTGCAGACGTTGTACCAAAACTGCATCAAACAAAAAGTTAATTTCTTCAACGAATATTTTGTCACCGACATCATCGTGCAAGACAACGTCTGTCGCGGCATAGTTGCCATCAACGTTGCCGATAGTGAAGTGCATGTCTTTCACGCCAAAGCAGTGATGATCGCTTCGGGCGGGTTCGGCAAAATGTTCAAGGTGTCGTCGAATGCCCACACCCTTACGGGTGATCCGGTGGCGGCGATCTATCGCCGCGGACTTCCCCTCGAAGACATGGAATTTTTCCAATTCCATCCAACAGGTATTTACAAGCTAGGCATCCTACTCTCAGAAGCAGCGCGGGGTGAAGGCGCGATCTTCATCAATGACAAAGGCGAGCGTTTCATGGAACGTTACATGCCCACGCTCAAAGATTTAGCGCCGCGCGATATTTGCAGCCGTTACATTTATGAGGAAGTGCGCGCTGGACGCGGCATCGGCGGCAAAGATTATGTCTACATGGACTTCCGCCCCGAAGTGATCAACAAGCACAAGAGCGGACCGGGCGGCAAAGAAGTAACGCGCGAACATCTTGAGAAAGCGTTGCCCGACATTATCGAGTTCGCCCGCGTGTATCTCGGCGTTGACCCGATGACTCAACCCGTGCCGATTCAACCGACAGCGCACTATGCGATGGGCGGCATTCCAACGGATGTGGATGGGTGCGTGTTAGCCGATAACAATAAGATCGTGAGCGGACTCTACGCGGCGGGCGAGTGCGCCTGTGTGTCTGTTCACGGGGCGAACCGCCTCGGCACTAATTCCCTGGTGGACATCGTCGTCTTTGGTCGGCGCGGCGGCAAACATCTGGCAGCATATTGCAAAAGCGCGAACTTTGCGCCTCTCCCCGCGAGTGCCGCCAACGACACCATCGGTGAATTTGATCGCATCCGCGCCAGCAAAGGCACCGAGCGCGCGGCGAACATCCGCAACGACATGCAAAATTTAATGACCAACTATGTCGGCGTATTCCGCAACGGGCCCGACATGCAGAAAGCGGTTGACGGCATCCGCGAGCTGAAGAAGCGTTTTAAGAATCTCAAAGTGGACGACACCGGAAAAATTTTCAACACCGATGTTCTTGAATCTTTTGAACTCGGCTGCCTGCTCGATCTGGCTGAGGTCACCGCGGCGGCGGCGTTGAACCGCACCGAGACTCGCGGTGGACACGCCCGCGAAGATTATGACAAGCGCGACGATGTCAACTGGTTAAATCACAGCATGGCGTATCGCACCGACGGCAAGGGTGATGTTGCCGTCACCGATTGCAGCATCCGCTTTGAAAAAAAGCCCGTCGTCATCACCAAATATCAACCGAAGGAGCGAAAATACTAGTGATTAGTAAATAGTAATTAGTAAATGCAATTACTAATTACCAATTACTCTTTACGCTTCATCTATGAAAATTAAACTCAAGATCAAGCGCTTCAACCCCGAAAAAGATTCCAAACCGTGGTGGGGCGAGTATGAGGTGGATGTTGAACCGACGGATCGTGTGTTGGACGCGCTTCATCAAGTGAAATGGTTTCAAGATGGCACATTTAATTTGCGCCGCTCGTGCGCGCATGGCGTGTGCGGCTCGGATGCCGTGCGGATCAACGGACAAAATAAACTCGCCTGCAAAGTGTTGATGCAGGACATCGTCAAGAAAGACGACGATACCGTGACCGTTGAGCCTATTCTCGGTCTCAAGGTGATTAAAGATTTGATCGTGGACATGGAGCCGTTCTTCGCCCACTATCGCTCGGTCATGCCGTTCTTTGTCAACGATGAACCCGCCCCCGCCGACGGGCGCGAGCGATTGCAAAGCATCGTGGATCGTGAACGTTATGATCAAGGCACGAAATGTATTTTGTGCGCCGCCTGCACCACATCGTGTCCATCATTCTGGTCGAATGAAGAATACGTAGGACCCGCCGCCGTTGTGCAAGCCCATCGCTTCATCTTCGACAGCCGTGATCGCGCCGCCGCCGAACGCTTGGAAGTGTTGAACCAGCAAAGGGGCGTGTGGCGCTGCCGCACTGCCTTCAACTGCACCAATGCTTGCCCGCGTGAAATTCCCATCACGCAGTTGATCGGTGAAATAAAACAAACCCTCGCCACTGGCGAGATCAAGTAACCCAAAACACCGAGTGTCTTGCGAAGCACCCCGTAGCGAAGCGGAGTGGGCGAGACACTCGGTGTTTTCAAGTTTTAAAATGGGCATTTGCTATATCGGGTAGGCGCGAGTAAGATTATCGCTGATACATTATGAGCAACGATGCCAAACCTGAGGCGCGAAAAATTCTGGTCGTAGATGACGACTGGCTCAACCGCGAATTGATTGAGGTCTATCTCAAAGATGCGGGATACGAATGCCTACTCGCCAACAATGGCGATAGAGCCTTAGAGATCGCTCAATCGAACCCGCCTGATTTAGTGTTGTGCGATGTGCAAATGCCCGGCATGAGCGGTTACGAAGTCTGCCGCCACCTCAAGAGCAACCCTCTCACTCAGTTTGTGCCGGTCGTAATGGTCACGGCGATGGAGGGCGACGAGGAAAAAATCCAAGCGGTAGAGGCAGGCGCAGATGATTTTGT
>JACRLA010000380.1 GCA_016215145.1 Chloroflexota bacterium | reverse complement strand
GTCAGATCGAATTTATTTTGATCAACGGTAGAGATCAGATCATTGACGAACACTTCAACGCCGCCGAGCACGGGTGCGTGATCAACGATCGCAATTCTTAGTTTGTTGTTCACTCTTGAAGGGATGAAGAGATGAAGGGGTGACAAAATGATCGGATGGTGAAGTTCATCTTGTCATTCCGTCATCATGTCATCTTGTCGTGCCATTAACGTTTAAGCAACGCTTCGATCCGCGCCGCCACCATATCAATCGCCACTTCGTTGAAGCCGCCTTCGGGGATGATGACGTCGGCGTAACGCTTAGAGGGTTCGACAAATTCTAAGTGCATCGGGCGGACGGTGGTGAGGTATTGGTTGATGACCGACTCGACGGTGCGCCCGCGTTCTGCCACGTCACGCTGCACGCGGCGGATGAAGCGGATGTCGGCGTCAGTGTCCACAAAAATTTTCACGTCGAAAAGTTTTCGCAGTTCGGGCTCGGCGAAAATTAGAATGCCCTCGACCATGATCACCGGTTCGGGTTCAATGTGAATCGTTTTTGCCGTGCGCGAATCTGTTTTGAAATCGTAGATGGGCATTTCAATGGCGCTGCCTGCCTTGAGTTCTTTGACGTGTTGAATGAGTAGATCGGTGTCGAGCGCGTCGGGATGATCGAAATTAAATTCGGCGCGTTGGGCAGGGGGCAGGTGATCGAGATTGTGATAATAGGCGTCGTGCGGCAGAACGGCGATGCGCTCTTCGCCGACGATTTTGTTGAGGGCGCGGGCAACGGTGGTCTTGCCCGATCCGGTTCCGCCAGCGAGACCAATGATGACGGGATGGCTAGGGAGAGGCATCGTTAGTTGGCTTTTTCTAATGGTCGCATGATTTTAAGGAGTTGCTCGATCACATTAAGAGTTTCACTAAGCGCGGACTTGATGTCAACAGTTTCGGTTGAGCGCAATTTATTTTGCAGATTGTGCACCGATTTCTCAAGTTCGCTAATTTGATAGGCTTGCAATTCGGATTGCATCTGTTCGACCACGCTTTGAATACCGGCGAGTTCCATTTTCTTCGCCCGCTCGTTTTTAGCGGCGTCGGATTGGACGGCATCGTAGCGGGATCGAAGTTCGCTCAAACGCGTTAGAGTAACAGTTGCTTCATTATTATTTGTAATCATCGTAGTGTGATCTCCACAAGCCCTTTTCGTACATCGTCTCGATAACGGACTCGCGAAAAGAACTCAAGCCAATCTTGCCAACCCTTTTCGTCAAATACGGCAAATGTCTCTTTAGGTTGGCGTGTTAGAAACATTTCTTCCAGCGACAGCGCTTTCTCATTTCCCGCTTCCAATTGTCTCAAAAAGTAATCGTCCAACCAAATTACAACATCTACATCACCCGGTTCTGCTTTGGACGTTACGTAGCTCCCGTTGATAAACAACCTTTTTGATTGCATGACAGTTGCCAAATCCACAAAAAGTTTGAGTCTTTCAAAAAGGTATTGTCGTTGTGGCGTCTCTTTGCCGAAGCGATGTTTAACTTCTTCTAGTGTGGCAAGATGTAAACCGATTGGGAGAAATCCACTGAGTAGCAAATTGGGTATTGGCATCGCAGATTCTATTTAACTGCGCCGAACACTTCTTTCACTTTCACTTCAAATCCAGCCAACAGCTTTGAAGCCGCCACATCGTTTTCGCCGAACTCGCCGTGAACCGTGTAGTGTTTACCCTCCAACGTCAACACCGCGATTCGTTTCTCTTGATAATCCACGATCCAGTATTCGGGGATTTGCGCTTCGGCGTAATCTTTGCGTTTGTCAATCAGGTCGCGCTTGCGATCTTGTTCACCCGGGCTGACAACTTCAACCACTAAATCTGCGCCGACCCAAAATTCTTCCCCGCGCCGTTCCGCATGATCTTTGTGCATAAAGACGATGTCGGGTTCTCGGTATTTTCCTTCGGAGATTCGCACGCGCAAGGGCGCAAACAATACCGTGCCGAGTTGGCGCACAGTGACAAAAAGCAAGAGGGTTTGATACAGATAAGCGGCAAGAAGTTGATGGGATTGTGTTGGCATGTCGGGAATCTCCAATTGACCGTTGATGTATTCGATCACACGACTGGGGCGAAGCGACATGTATTCGCTCACGCTCCATGTTCCTTGAAGCGGAAAAAGTTGGGCAATGTCCCACGTCGGTTCGCCGTATATCTGAGTTGCTGTCTCGCGCATTTTCTTTGGCATGATCACACCTCAAGTGAAATTATAGCCGCTCGAAATGATACGTTCTGGTTACGTTTCCTCAAACCTCTTCGCCTCATAATTCTTCTTCACTTTATCCGCCGCATAAACTCTTCCATTCATCGCAATGTAAACTCCGCTCGGCAATGTGTGCACCGCACCGATAGCGCAGCCCACGTTGAAGGTGGCGTCGGTGTAACGCGAGCGTGCCGGTTCCATCGCGCCGGTGAAGACGATTGTTTTGTTGGGGATGCCAAGCAAACATTTTGCCGTATCTACCATTGTGTCTGTGCCGTGCGTGATCACAATACGCTCGCACAAATCATTTTCTACCATGCGCCGCACTTCGAGTCGATCCTCATTTGTCATCTCTAAACTGTCTTTGTGTAGAACTTCGGTTATCTCGAACTCAAATGACACGTTGGCATCTTTGAGAATCTCTGCTACTTGCGGCGAGCCAACTTGGTAAACACTCTTCGCGTCGAAATACACTTTGTCAATCGTGCCGCCGGTAGTAAAAAATTTTATCTTCATTGCCTTATATACAAAAGGAAACAAGGGAAATGAAGGAAACGCTTTCCCTTGTTTCCTTGTTTTCCTGTATACCTGTTTCTCTATCGTATCGCCGAGACCTTTGCCTTCCCCGAAAAATTGATGAACACCGTTTTCACTTCGGTGAAAAAATTTAAACCGTCTTCACCCATCTCGCGCTCGCCGATGCCGGTGGACTTTGTTCCGCCAAACGGCAACTGCGCCTCGCCGCCGACGCTCGGCTCGTTGACATGAATCATCCCCACTTCCACATCTTCCACAAAGCGCATGATGGTATCAATGTCTTGCGTAAAAATCGAAGTACTGAGTCCATACTCCACCGAGTTGGCAATGTTCAACGCCTCTTGCAGATCATTCGCCGTTGCCACCGATAACACCGGTCCAAAAATTTCTTCGCGGAAGATTCGCATGGATGGACTTACGTTGTCGAAGATCGTTGGCTCGACAAAATAACCTGCGCTCAGGTGTTGCGGACGATTACCGCCCAACACTAACGTCGCCCCTTCCTTCTTTCCGATCTCGATGTAATCCAGATTCTGTTTCCACTGCTTCTCACTCACAATCGGTCCCATATCAATCGTCTCATCGAGTCCAGAACCGAGCTTCATCCCTTTCGCTTTCGTCGTTAAGCGATCAATCAATTCATCCTTAACCTTTGGCGATGCGATGATGCGCGATGTTGCCGTGCAGCGTTGACCTGTTGATCCAAACGCGCCGCCTTGAATGGCGGTTGCCGCCTTTTCCAAATCAGCATCGGGTAACACGATAACGGCGTTCTTGCCACCCATCTCGCACGTTACCTTTGCCCCGCGTCCCGCCGCCTTCACATACAAAGCCTGACCCACTGTGTTCGATCCGGTGAACGAGATCGCCCGCACATCGTTGTGATTCACAATTGCTTCGCCGACTGCGTTGCCGTAACCGATCACCATGTTGAAGACTCCGTCAGGCATCCCCGCCTCTTCATAAATTTCTGCGAGAAGAGATGCTGTTGCCGGTGTGACCCCCGATGGTTTAAATACAACGGTGTTGCCGCTCACGAGTGCGGGTGCTGACTTCCAAACGGGGATCGCCCACGGGAAATTCCAGGGCGAGATCAAGCCGACGACTCCAAGTGGACGGCGAATGGTGTAGGTGAACACATCACGAATCTCTGAAGGCATAGTCTTGCCGTGCATTCGATAGCCTTCCCCAGAGTTATATTCTAAAACCGAAATGCCTTTCAGCACTTCACCCTTCGCCTCTTTAAAAATTTTGCCTTCTTCGCGCGTCATCACTTTGGCGATCTCATCCGCGCGAGCGCGGGCGATGTTCGCCGCGCGCCACAACACCCGACCCCGTTCGGGTCCCGGAGTCCGCTTCCATTCGGGCAAGGCGGCTTTCGCTGCCTCAATCGCCCGAACAGCATCATCCGCTTGCGCGGCGGGGAACTCGGCGATCACATCGTTTGTATCCGCCGGATTTATATTTTTGATGATCTCTTTCGAGTCAGGGTGAATCCATTTGCCGTTGATGTAGGAACCAGTGTGCATGTTGATCTCCACGATTTTGGAATACAATAAGGATAACACTTTTTATCACGAATATCACGAATGGGCGAATAAGACGAATGGATAAATTAGTGACATTCGTTTATTCGAGTCATTGGTGATTAAAATTATGAAGACTCTAATTAAAAACGGAACCGTTGTTACCGCATCCGACTCCATCATCGCCGATGTGCTGATTGACGATGAAAAGGTGATCGCGCTCGGCGCGAACTTGCCGGGCGAAGACGCAAACGTGATTGATGCGCGCGGCAAATATATTTTGCCCGGTGGCATAGACGTGCATACGCATCTCGAATTGGTGATGATGGGCACGGTGTCGTCGGATGATTTTTATAGTGGGCATCGCGCGGCGGCGTTTGGCGGCACGACGAGCCACATTGACTTTGCTTGCCAATATAAAGACGAGT
>JACRLA010000379.1 GCA_016215145.1 Chloroflexota bacterium | reverse complement strand
TTGGGCGTGTTGGGGGTAATGTTGGGAGACAAAACTTTTAAAGAGCGCGGGGGAAATAAATATCTCACGTTTCCCGAATCTGAAGTGAAAGAAAATTTGCCGAATGTGATGAAAGCAATTGCGAAAGAGGTGAAGGAGTTGGGGGGATTGAAGAAAAAGAAGAGGTAGGACAACCGCAACAACAAAAAACCTTCAAGGTCTCCCAAACCTTGAAGGTTTTAATTTCCAATCTCCATCACTTCTTCGTCGGCGGCTTCTCTATCGGCTCTTCCGAACCCAACAATCTACTCTCCACTTTGCGCACACCACGCCGCACGTAAGATCGCGCGTGGGCAAGCCCCACTTGCACGCGGCGCGTAATCTGTTGCCACGTCGTGAGCGGCGGTGGCGGAGTCGCGTCCCAGTGAACAGCCATCGCGCCCCACGTCAGCCCTGCGCCGAATCCCACGAACACCACACGATCATTCGGTTTGAGCTTGCCGCGCTCTGCTGCCTCGCACTCGGCAATCGGAATCGAAGCGGAAGAAGTGTTGCCATACTTCTCTATGTTGATCATAAATTTCTGTTCAGGCTGATTAAGCCCGCGCGCGGCGGCTTCGATGATCCTTCGATTCGCTTGATGCGGGATGATGATGTTAATATCTTGCAGAGTGAGTCCGGCTGCCGCCACTGCTTCTTTAGTCACCGCCGCCATGATGCGAGTCGCAAAACGAAACACCTCTTTGCCATCCATATAGATCGCGTAATTCAAAAGTCCGCCGACGCCCGATGCGCGTGGGCGACCATACGATTCTACATAAAGCGTATCGCCACCCGAACCGTCGGAGCGCATGATAGAAGACAAAATGCCTCCCGCCGTATCCGAACCTTGCACCACAAACGCCCCCGCGCCATCGCCGAACAAAATACACGTCCCACGATCTTTCCAATCTACCAAACGTGACATCGTCTCCGCCCCAATGACCAACACTGTATTGGCGCTTCCGGTGCGTACGGCTTGTGAGGCGACGTTGAGGGCGTAGACGAATCCGGTGCAGGCTGCATACAGATCAAACGCGCCAGCCTTCTCTGCGCCAATAGCATCTTGCACCAGTGAGGCCGTCGCCGGAAAAATATACTCAGCCGAGCTCGTCGCCACAATCACCAAATCAACTTCACTTGGCAAAATATTGGCAACTTCAAGCGCTCGTTGTGCCGCTTCAATTGCTAGCGATGTAGTCGTCTCTTTAACGTCGGCGATGCGCCGTTCTTTGATTCCGGTGCGCGTGCGAATCCATTCGTCGTTGGTGTCCACCAATTTGGAAAGATCGTCATTGGTCATCACCCGTTCCGGCACCGCCATCCCCCAGCCGGTGATGTGTGCGTATCGAGTCATAGTTTTCCAAAAATAATCGAAGCGTTATGTCCGCCGAAGCCAAACGAGTTCGACATAACGCGATTCAAAGTTTTGCTGCGCGCCGTGTTCGGCACATAATCGAGATCACAGATCGGGTCGCGCGTTTCGTAGTTGATCGTCGGCGGGATTAAATTTTCTTGCATCGCCTTTAAACATATTATTGCTTCCAGCGCGCCCGCCGCGCCGAGCAAATGACCGTGCATAGATTTGGTTGACGACATCA
This sequence comes from Chloroflexota bacterium, assembly GCA_016215145.1. Lineage (GTDB taxonomy): Bacteria > Chloroflexota > Anaerolineae > Anaerolineales > VGOW01 > VGOW01. Next base: position 4,488 of record JACRLA010000379.1, on the reverse strand, counting down.
CCATCTCGTAAGCGTGTTCGCCAAAAACCGTCTTCACTGCCGCCGTCTCCGATTTATCATTCAACTGCGTCGAAGTGCCATGCGCGTTCAAGTAATCAATCTGATTCGGTTCAAGCCCGGCGTCGGCAAGCGCGTTCTTCATACAGATCGCCGCGCCCGCGCCGTTCTCGGCCGGCGCTGAAATGTGAAAGGCGTCGTCGGTGAGTCCGTAACCCAACACCTCGCCATAAATTTTTGCGCCGCGCGCTTTGGCGTGCGCCTCTGATTCTAAAATCAAAATCGCCGAACCCTCGCCCGCCACAAAGCCATCTCGATTCTTGTCGAAGGGGCGTGAGGCACGCTGCGGATCATCGTTGCGCCGCGAGAGCGCGCCCATCGCGTTGAAGCCCGCCATCATCAGCGGCAGCACCGCCGATTCGGTGCCACCCGTGATCATCGCCTCGGCGAACCCGCGTTGGATCATCTTGCAGGCTTCGCCGATAGCGTTTGTTCCGGTGGCGCACGCCGTTGACACCGCCAGATTAGGTCCGCGCGCGCCGAAGTTGATGGCGATTTGACCACTCGCCGTATCAGGCAGCATCATCGGGATCAAAAACGGACTCACGCGGCGGGGACCTTTAACTCGATATGTTTCCACCTCACTTAATACTACGTTGATGCCGCCGATTCCCGTGCCGACCAAAATCCCCACCCGATCCCGATTCGAATCGTCAATCTTTAATTTTGAATCCTCTAAGGCTTGCTGTGTTGCCACCACCGCGAATTGCACGAAGCGATCCATCCGCCGCGCGTCGCGTCTGCCCAAAATTGATTCGGGATCGAAGCCTTTAACTTCTGCCGCGAATTTTGTTTCGTGTTCGCTCGCGTCGAACAACGTAATCGGCGCAACACCCGATGTGCCGCTTTTAATTTTTTGCCATGTGGATTCAACATCTAACCCTAACGGGCTGAGTGTTCCAATACCTGTAATGACGACTCGTGTCTTCAATGTTCTCTCTCCTCTAAGACTTCCGAAGGGGCGTAGCATGCTGCGCCCCTTCGGAAGTCTGGCTTGACAATATAACACTCATACACTTCGTTAGTTTCGTGACGCTTGACCGACTCTCATTAGGCGCGTATTATCCGCGCAGAATGATTCTGGTGACAGGAGCCACGGGTTTTGTAGGACGCGCACTGCTGCCGCGTTTAGCCGAGATGGGCGCGGACGTGCGATGTTTGATTCAACCTTCCAAGAAGCCGCCACGTTTGCCGAAGGGCGTGTCGGTGCAAGTGGCGATCTCAAGCATCACCGAGTTTCGCGGCGTGCGCGCGGCGATGTCGGGTGTGGATACCGTGTTTCACTTGGCAAGCGCCGAATGGAAAGGTCAGCGCGGAGATTTAGAGAAGGTAGATGTAGACGGCACGCGCAAAGTTTTAGAGGCGGCAAAAGAAGCGGGCGTGAGCCGCATCATTTATCTTTCGCATTTAGGCGCGGAGCGGCAATCGGCATTTGAGATGCAGCGCGTTAAAGGTCGCGTTGAGGAGATGATCAAACGCAGTGATGTGCCGCACACCATTGTCCGCTCGGCGATTTTATTTGGCGAGGAAGATGCGTTTATAAACGCTTTTGCGATGGCACTTGCTTTCAGCTCGAGTCTGTTCTTGTTGCCCGGCGATGGGCGCACGTTGATGCAGCCGCTGTGGGTAGATGATCTGGCGACGTGTTTGAGTTTGATCTTTGAAGACCCGACGATGATCAATCAAACCGTGAGCCTGGGTGGTCCTGAATTTTTGAATCTAGAACAGATGATGAGGAACGTGATGGGTGTGACCAAAATGAATCGAGCCATCTTTCGCGTGGGGCTGCCGTATATGCGTTGGGCGACGAAAACGTTAGAGGGCATGACTCCGCATCCCCTGCTCACGGCGCGCAGTTTCGATCACTTTGCGGTCAATCGCTTATGCGAACTCGTCAGCGTGACTCGTTACTTCGGCATTAAGCCCTCGCGCTTTGAGCAAGCCATTGGGTATTTGGCGAATAAGAATTGGGGCGAGGCGATACGGCAGAAAGTATGGGGATAGAAAAAATTCCAAAATTCCAAAATCCAAACTTCAAATCTCAAATCTCAAATCTCAAATCTCCAATCTCTAACCTCTAACCACCCAACCACCATGTTCTCCATTCGTCCTCTCACCTCTCTCCCTGATTTTCACGCGGCTGAAGAATTACAGCGTCAAGTGTGGCCCGGTTCGGAATTGATCATCGCGCCGCTTCATATAATGTTGACCGTTGCCCAAAATGGCGGGGTGGTGATCGGCGCGTGGGATGATGACAAACTGGTGGGCTTCGTTCTTGGTTTTCTGGGAACGGTTGAAGGTGATCCAGATCGTCCGGCGATGACCCGACTCAAACATTGCTCGCACATGCTGGCAGTGTTGCCTGAGTATCGTGACAAGGGCGTGGGCTATCAACTTAAGATCGCTCAATATCATGCCGTGAATCAACAGGCTGTGCGTTTGATAACATGGACATTCGATCCGATTGAAAGCCGCAACGCGAATCTTAACATCGCCCGGCTCGGAGGGATCAGCCGCACGTATAAGCGCGATTATTATGGCGAGATGAATGATGGACTCAACGTCGGTCTGCTTTCGGATCGTTTGTTAGTGGAATGGTGGATCACTTCAAACCGAGTCAAACAGCGAATCGGCGGCGAGCGCAAGCGGTTGTCACTCGAGTCTTACATGGCGGCGGACATGCTCATCTTAAATCCAACGCGCGCTAACGATGCCGGTCTGCCTAGAATGATCGGCGAATCTTTTGAGCCTTCGGGCGTGATTTGCCTCGTCGAAATTCCTTCAAACTTTCAAGGCATTAAGGCGAAGGATGTTGAGTTGGCGCGCGAGTGGAAGAGGCAAGTTCGGCGCGCGCTGGAAAATGCTTTTAGCAACGGCTACCTCATCACCGATTTTGTTTTTGAAAATGTGGGAGATCGCCCGCGCGCGTTTTATGTTTTGTCGCAGGGTGATGTGAAGTTGGATGGGGAGATGCGATGATTAAAAAAAGACTTCCGAAGTCTGCAAGACTTCGGAAGTCTGCGTGCGCCGTCTATACTGCGAGTGGCATTTGCCGTGTGGTCAGAACATCGCTCGCAGTAAGTTGTCGAATTTGATCAGGCGCGAGCGTAAGTAAGGCGCGGGTGGTGCCGTTGGGGTTTACAAATTCAACTTCGTAAGCAAGCGTTGGCTTGGTATACACCTCAACAATCGTTCCAAGATCGCCTGCCAAAATTTTTTGATCAGGAACGTTTATCGTAACAATAACGGTGTCAAGCATTTTAGGATTCATCGTCATCCTCCTCCAGTTTATCTGCTGGAACAATCGTCACCAGCTCTGCGAAATCATTGCCAACCCGAATAATCCAAACTGTTGTCACTTGTCTCGCATCTCCTTCGGGACCTTTCAGTGGCGCAGTGATCGTATACTTTTTTCCAAAGGGCGAAGGTTGTCCAATCTCAACAGGTTGTGACAGATGTTGTTCACGAATATCGTGTTCAAGCCTTTCCCAATTGTCAGCATTGTAGCCCATCGGCGCGAAGAATTCAGCTTTGTATTTGCCCGAACTATGCTCGGTGTTTAAAACATAATCACGCAACTTGCGCGGATCTATGCGGGCATCTTTTGCGTTGGGCAATTGTCCTGACACGAAAAAATTATAACACCACCCATCTAATACTTTACAAATGTAATTCGCTTACAATAGTTGCGTGATTCGAATCATTATTGCCTCCCCATTCCCTGCCATGCGCGCCGGTCTGCGCGCCCTTCTCAACGACCCCGACATCCAGATCATGAGCGAAGCGATCAACGACGAGCAAGCGTTGGCGCTCGGCGAAAGTTTGATGCCGCAAGTATTACTCTATGATCTGTCGCTCGATCACGATACCGCCTTTTCTACGATCTCCCAAATTAAACAAAATGCTCCCGGCGTGCGCGTATTGGCGTTAAGTGATTCGTCGTCTGATCTACGCATGATGCGTGCTTTGCAAGCAGGCGCACGCGGATGCCTTTCTAAGATCGCCAACGCCGATGAACTGACTCTTGCCCTGCGGCAGATCGCCGATGGCGAAATGGTGCTGCCGCCAACCGCTACCTCAACCTTGTTACAACAGTTGAGCGGCAACTCGTCTGCCGAAGTGTTGTCGCCGCGTGAGATTCAAGTGGTGCGCGGTGTTGCCGATGGTCTAACGAATAAAGCCATCGCTCTGCAACTTGGTATCAGCGATCATACGGTGAAGTTTCATCTCGCTTCAGCCATGAGCAAGATGGGCGCCGCTTCACGCGCCGAAGCAGTAGCGATTGCGATACAAAGAGGTTTGATTTCGCTGTAGGGCAAATTGCCAATTTGCCTTACCGTAGAGCAAATTGCTAATTTGCTCACTCCCCATTTGGCGAGGAATTTTTTCACCAAGTGGCGGAGGGAAAAAAAAGCGCGTTGCGTTATGCTG
>JACRLA010000411.1 GCA_016215145.1 Chloroflexota bacterium | reverse complement strand
CGGACCTTCTGCCGTTTCCTTTCGCTTTTCGTTTTTATGATCAAACGTGGCACGAGGCTTACGTTTCAGTCGTCGGCGGAATTCGTTTTGGACGGGAAAGAATTTACCAAGATTTAGAATACCGTTATCGATCGGTGCCGGGTATCCTGCCTCTCTATCCGGCTCAGGCAAATTGGCCTCTCAAAGAGGGGCAGGTGTTTCTCAATGCCAACGCCGACAAAGTAACGATCACCTGGCGACAAGCGGCAGAAGATTTCTCGACGGTAGGCACATATACTTTTCAATTGACTCTGTACCCAAGCGGCGTTTTTGAAATCACTCACGACAAGATCACCGATGTCAAGTCGCGCATCTTCTGGACGATTGCCGTGATTGCCGGGAATCCGACTCGCGTTCCGAGACAAGTCAACTTGATTGATGGAGTGCCAATCAATGGTGGAGCGGAAGGGATGGTGCATGACGATTACATTGTCTTTCGCGCTTATCTTCACCACATGCTCTCGCCGCTGGCTTGGCTGCTTATCGGCAGCGTGTTGCTGTTTGTCATCGGCTTACCCCTCTTCCTTCATTTCAATTTGGTCAAGCCGCTCAACGCTTTGTTAGATGGAGTGAGGCAGGTCAACGCTGGCAACTTGCAAGTGGCGATGCCGATTCATTTCCAAGACGAGATCGGTTTCCTGACCGAATCGTTTAATAAAATGGTGGTCGAACTGCGCGCCTCCATCAACGAACTTGAATCGCGGGTCGAGAAGCGCACCGCCGACCTTGCCACCGTCAATGCCCGCTTGCGTTCTGAGATCGTCGAGCGACAGCAAGCCGAAGAAGCGTTGCGAAAAGTCGGCGACGAGTTGGCAGTGTTGTACGACGTCTCGGCGATTGCCAACCGCGCCGTGAGTCTCGACTCGATGTTATTCGAATCGCTGGCGCGGGTGATGGCGGTCATTCGCGGCGATGCCGGAGTGGTCTTTTTATTGAGTGACGTCGAGGGGGGAGACGGTCAACCCGTGTGGCGGCTCACTGCTCATTACGGCATTGCGCCGGAGATGGCGATGATGATGGATTCGTCTTCGGCGAAACGCGATTTGCTTAATTGGTTCGCCGAAAACCGCGCACCGTTGTTGATCGCCGATGTTGCCGCCGATGACCACATCCCCCAAGTGATGCGCCGCGCCGGACCCCTCTCTCTTTTGGTTGCGCCGCTCCACGATGACGAGCAAGTATTCGGCATATTAGCTGTGGCGCGCCGAGGCGGTCAAAGTTTTAACGCCGAAGAGATCGCGCTGCTGTCGTCTCTGGCGAACCCGTTGGGAGTGGCACTGCACAGTGATCATCTGCGCCGAGTTACCCAACAAGCAAAGATACTTGAAGATCGGCAGAACCTGACGCGCAACTTGCACGACACGGTGACACAGTTGCTCTACGCGCTGGTCGTGTTTACCGAAGTCGGGCAGACTCAGATCGAAAGCGGAGACATTAAATCTGCCCTGCCCACATTTGCGCGTATCGGCGACACGGCGCGTCAAGCGCTCAAAGAGATGCGCTTCTTCATTCATCAAATGCGCCCCTCACTTCTTGCCAGCGAAGGTTTAGTGTCTGCTTTGCACATGCGCTTAGAGGCTGTCGAAGAACGGTCAGGTATCCGCACCCATTTGTTGGCGGATGAAAATCTGCGATTGCCTTTGGCGATTGAAAACGAACTGTATGCAATTACCATTGAAGCGTTGAACAATGCGCTGCGACACGCGCAAGCCAATACGGTCACGGTGATCGTGTCGCGCAACGAAAAAGAGATCGTGCTGGAGATCGCCGATAACGGTTGCGGATTCGATGCGGCAACCGCAGGCAAAGGCGGGATGGGCTTGATCACGATGCGCGAGAGAGTCGTTTCACTCGGCGGCGACTTGACGATCTCCTCTAGCCGTGAATCGGGAACGCGAATTAGGGTGAGAGTGGAGTCGAAATGAACGGGAATAAGATTCGTATTTTGATTGCCGACGATCAGACCTTGTTCCGCGAAGGCATTAAAGTACTTCTGGAATTGCAGCCGGATATGGAGTTGGCGGGCGAAGCTTGTGACGGCGTCGAGGCGATTGACCTTGCTTGCGCTTTGCAGCCCGATGTGCTTCTGCTCGATTTGAAGATGCCGCGCAAAGACGGGCTTGCCGCCCTGCGCGAAATTGCCGAGCGCTGCCCGAGTATTCACATTCTTGTGTTGACCAGTTTTGCCGATGACGAGCGAATGTTTCCGGCGGTCAAAGCCGGCGCGTTGGGCTATTTACTCAAAGACGCGCCACGCGATCAATTCTTGCGAGCGATTCGAGAAGTTGCCTTGGGGCATCCATTTTTATATCCGGCGGTTGCCTTCCAAGTTTTGCGCGAGCTCAACCAACCGGCTGCCGTTGACCCGCTGACCGAACGCGAACTGGAAACTCTGCGCTTGTTGGCGCGCGGCTTGAGCAACGAGGAGATCGCCGAGCAATTAAGAATTCAACAGCATACGGTCGGCAAATACGTCAGCAACATTCTGATCAAACTTCATCTGGCAAACCGCACGCAAGCCGCGCTGTATGCGCTCCGTCACAAACTGACCCACCTTGATGAGGGCGAGAACTAATAAGCAGTTACTCGCTCGGCAATGTTTACTATAAGTAAGTCTCATAGTGTGTGATCACCCTCCCGAAGGTTTTAGAACCTTCGGGAGGGTGTTTCTTGCGTGCAGTTCCCCCTCCATTGTTTTGACGACAAATGACAATTTAAATAGTGATCAGTTCCACTCGCCCCGATAATACTCCTCACTGTAATCTCATCCTAAAGGCTCGTGTGCAAACACGTTCCCGAATCCTCGCGCAACACCTGACAGGTCTGGTTACGAGTTGTCAAGTGTTAAATTCGGCAAGACCTGTCAGGTGTTGCCAAAACGATCCACTTTCGTTTCCTCACTCTTAATCCTTAATCCCTCTCTCAAGGGTTTAGGGGCGAGGGACTATGAGGCAACCATGTTGAAAGATGCTCCAACCTTAACAACCGAAGAACTGTTGGCGAAGGCGAAGAAGCCTTCGGCGGATGCGATGCGTCTGCATCCGTTTTATCGGGGCAAAGTTGAAACCACGTTGCGCTGCCGTGTGCGCGACTTCAACGACTTTGCCATCTGGTACACGCCCGGCGTGGCGACGCCGTGCAAAGCCATTGCCGCCGATCCCGAATTGGTTTACGAATACACGCACAAGTGGAACACTGTTGCCGTCGTCTCCGATGGCACGCGCGTGTTGGGACTCGGCGACATTGGACCCAAAGCCGGTTTGCCGGTGATGGAAGGCAAAGCGCTGCTCTACAAATATCTGGGCGGGGTTGATGCTTGGCCGATCATGCTCGACACCAAAGACCCCGACAAGATCATTGAGACCGTATTGATGATCCAACCCGGCTTCGGCGGAATCAATCTCGAAGATTTTTCGCAGCCGAAGTGCTTCCGCATTTTGGATACGTTGCGGGCGAAGGCGGAGATTCCGGTCTGGCACGATGATCAACAAGGCACGGCGATGGTGACTCTCGCCGGATTGATCAACGCGCTGAAGATCGTCGGCAAGAAAATGTCTGAGGTGCGGATTGTGTTTGTGGGCAGCGGCGCGTCTAACGTGGCTTGCTCGCGGCTCATCTTTGCCTGCGGCGCAACGCCCGCGTTGTGCATGATGGTGGACAGCAAAGGCATTCTGCATCGCCGCCGCTTAGACATCGCCACGCGCAAAGCCGAATTCGTTGACAAGTGGAAGCTGTGTCAGATCACGAATGATGATGAACGCGAAGGCGGCATCCCCGATGCGTTGAAGGGTGCCGATGTGGTGATCGCTCTTTCCACACCGGGTCCGGATGTGTTGAAGAAAGAATGGATCGAGACAATGGCGAAAGATGCAATCGTCTTCGCCTGCGCCAACCCCATCCCGGAAATATGGCCTTGGGAGGCAAAGGCGGCCGGCGCGGCGGTGGTCGCCACCGGACGATCCGATTTTCCGAATCAGGTGAACAACTCGCTCGGCTTCCCCGGAATTTTTCGCGGAGCGTTGGACGTGCGGGCGAAGACGATCACCGATGAGATGTGCATCGCCGCGGCGCACGCGCTGGCGGATATGGCAGTGGAGAAAGGTCTCACACCCGACTACCTCTTGCCGACGATGGACGAGTGGGACGTCTTCCCGCGCGAGGCGGCAGCAGTAGCGATGAAGGCAGTGGAGCAAGGCATCGCCCGTTGCCCGACGACGCACGAAGAAGAATACGAGCGGGCATCGGCGATCATCAAACGCTCACGCGATATGACGAAGACGATGATGGACGAGGGGTTTATTGCGGAGACAGAGTGAACGTGATACGTGATGCGTGATACGTGAACTGACTTCACGCATCACGCCTCACGAAGTCGTTAGGAGACGCTATGTATGACTTAATCATTATCGGCGGCGGTCCCGCCGGACTCACCGCCACCATTTACGCTTTGCGAAAACGACTCAATGTGTTGTTGATCACCAAAGATTTGGGCGGCAAGACCAACTACCGTTTGCAATGCCCGGATTTGGATCATCATCTGGTGATCAACGGCGAAGAAGTGGTGAACCGTTTTGTGAACGAGATCGAGTATTTAGATTTTGCGCGGGTGATGGATAAAACCGAAGGCGTGGAGCGCGTGCATGACGGTTTCCGCGTGCGGACGCGCAGCGGCAAAGAGTATGCCGGTAAGGCGTTGATCATTGCCACCGGCGCCAACGCCCAACGGCTCGACGTGCCGGGCGAAAAGAATTTTATGATGCGCGGTTTGTGTTACAGCGCGGTGAGCTACGCGCCGCTCTTTATTGACCGCGAGACCGTCGTCATCGGCGATGGCAGTTTGGCATTGCGTGCCACGGCCGAGTTGGCGCAGATCGGCAAACAAGTGACTCTCATCGCGCCGACGCACGGCGAACTCGATACGCCGCTCGGCAAACGTCTCTTGGCTTTGCCCAATGTAACTTTAATGGAGGGCTATCGCGTTGAAGCGGTGCAGGGCGACGAATATGCGCGGGCAATCGTGGTGAAGAGCGGGGCAAACGTCCACGAGATCCGCGCCAGCGCATTCTTCGTGGAACTTGATCTGATTCCAAATTCCGGTTTGGCGTCTGATCTGGTGGATTGTGATTCAAAAGGCTGCATCAAAATTGACGAACGCAATCGGACGAATGTGCCGGGTGTTTTTGCGGCGGGCGATGTCACCGATGCGTTTGCCGAGCAAGTGTTGATCTCGATTGGCGAAGGCGCGAAGGCTGCGCTCGCCGCTTACGAATATCTGCTGGAGCAACCTGTGACGGAATTAGCGGGACATGGAGAGAGACCTTACTAAACCCTCACCCCCCGGCCCCCTCTCCCAAAACGAAGAGCGCGTTTTGGGAGAGGGGGAGATGAATCCAAAAATCGGACTCTCCCAAAACAAAGGTAACTACTCAGCCAAAACCAGAACACACCGTGAAGGCGCGAAGAACACGAAGAAAAAATATAAAAAAACTTTGCGCCCTTTGCGTCTTTGCGGTTTTCTCTTGCTTGTGTTTAGAGGGCTGAGTAGTTACAAATAAAGAGCGCGTTTTGGGAGAGGGGGAGATGAATCCAAAAACCAGATTCCCCTCCCCTGAAAAGTGATTTTCTTTTCAGGAGAGGGGTTAGGGGTGAGGAAAAGTTTTTATGACTCGTGACTCAAACAATCAACGTGAATCTGGCGCGGTGCTGATCATCGGCGGCGGCGTGGGCGGAATGCGCGCCGCCATTGACGTTGCCGAAGCCGGGCTGAAAGCCTACCTCGTCGAAAGCACGCCGTCACTCGGCGGGCGCGTGGCGCAGTTGGGCTTCATGTTTCCCACTCACGATTGCGTTCTCTGTCGCGGCACATCCGATCACGGCTACGGCTGCACACGTCCTTCGATCTCTCCAGCGTTTCTCGATCACAACACGCATCCCAACATTGAAGTGATGACTTCGACTCAAGTGATCGCCTGTGATGGACAAGCGGGCGACTTCACGATCCGCTTGCGGATGCCGCCTCACTACGTGGACCCGTCGAAGTGTATCAACTGCGGACTGTGCACCGAAGTCTGTCCGGTAGATCGACCTTCTGGTTTTCAGTTGGGGCTTACCACACGCAAAGTCATCGGCAAATCGGCGCCACGCGCGGTTCCAGATTCATATTACTTGTTAGAGAAAACAGAACAGTGCGACTCGTGCCGCAAGTGCGTAGAAGTTTGCCCGACCAACGCCGTAGATTTAAATGCCGCGCCCGCCGAAAAAAACATTCATGTTGGCGCGGTTATCCTCGCCGTCGGCTATCAACCTTTCAACCCGCGCGAGATGCAAGAACTTGGCTTCGGGCGTTATCCAAACGTAATCACGTCTATGCAGTATGAACGACTCGCCTCTCGCTCCGGTCCCACCGAAGGCAGCGTTGCCCGTCCCTCGGATGGAAAACTGCCGAAGAAGATCGCCTGGTTGCAGTGCATCGGCTCGCGCGATCAAAAATATCCATACTGCTCTGCCATCTGCTGCATGTATGCCACCAAAGAAGCGATGTTGGCAAAGCAGCGCATCCCCGATGTCGAAGCGCACATCTTCACGATGGACGAGCGCGCCTTCAACAAAGAATACAACGCCTACTACATGCGCGCCCGCGACGAACACGGCGTGCAGTACACGCGCTGCCGCATTTCCGAAATTCGCCAAGACCCCAAGACACACGATCTTATTTTGCGTTATCCCTCCGGACGGATGCACGGCGAATCGGCGACGGGGCAGGGCGCGTTGATCGAAGATCGTTTCGACATGGTGGTGCTTGCTGTGGGCGTGCGCCCGCCGCGAGAAGCGGAAGAGTTATCACGTCTCCTCGACATTGAACTTAACGAATACGGTTTTTGCCAGACGGATAAATTTACGCCACTGCAAACGTCGCGCCCCGGCGTGTTCGTCTGCGGCGCATTTGCCTCACCGAAAGAAATTGGCGAAACATTAATTGATGCTTCGGGCGCGGCGGCGGAAGTGATGCGTGT
>JACRLA010000410.1 GCA_016215145.1 Chloroflexota bacterium | reverse complement strand
TGCAAAATAAATTGCATCCGCTCGGCTATCAAGTGTATACGCAGAAGCGTCCGGTGGTGATGGTGTTCGAGGGTTGGGACGCGGCGGGCAAGGGCGGGGCGATCAAACGCTTGACAGAAAAATTTGACCCGCGCGGTTACGTGGTGCATCCAATTGCCGCGCCGCAAGGCGATGACAAAGAGCGGCATTACCTTTACCGCTTTTGGCGCCGACTCCCAGAAGCCGGACAGATTGCTCTGTATGATCGCTCGTGGTATGGGCGGGTGTTGGTCGAGCGCGTCGAAGGTTTTTGTTCGGCAGAGGCATGGCAGAGATCGTATAGCGAGATCAATCAATTTGAAAAACAGATGGTAGATTTCGGCACGATCATTTTTAAATTCTGGGTGCATATCGGTCAGCAAGAACAACTGCGGCGATTCAAAGAGCGCGAAGGGTCGGGGTATAAATCGTGGAAGCTGACCGAAGAAGATTGGCGCAACAGAGGCAAGTGGGAAGATTACGAGAACGCCGTCGAAGATATGTTGCTCAAGACCAGCACGCGCAACGCGCCATGGACAATTGTGGAGGGCAACGACAAGTTGTATGCCAGAATTAAAGTGTTGAAGACGGTGGTGGAAAAATTGGAGAAAGAAGTTTAGAAATCTCAAATCCCGAGAACCAAAATCCCAAACGCATGTAAGCTAACTGTCATTGCGAACGTTTTTTGCGAAGCAATCTCTAACTGGCGTTGAGATTGCTTCGGCGCGAAAAACACGCGCCTCGCAATGACGTTTTCCTCAATTACCAATTACCAATTACTAATTACTCCTCACGAATGACAACGATTCCTTTTGTAGACTTCGGCGGCTCTGGCTCGCTCCTCCACTTCGCCCACGCCAACGGTTTTCCTCCCAACGCCTATCGCCCACTCATCGAAACGCTTACGCCGCATCATCGCGTGTTCTCCATGCTCTTTCGTCCGTTGTGGCGTGAACATGGAGCGCGACCTTTCATCTCGCATTGGGGCGAGTTTGCCGATGATCTCACTGAATTTCTTGAAGCACGCGGCGATCAAAATTTAATTGGCGTGGGACATTCGCTGGGCGCAGTGACCACGCTAGCGGTGGCGTTGTGCCGCCCCGAATTTTTTCGGGCGGTGATCGTGATCGATCCGGTGTTGTTGGAACGGCGGCGGCTTTACCCTTGGCGAATGGCGCAAAAGATGGGCGTGACTCATTTAGTGCATCCATTGATCAACAATACTTTGCGAAGACGGCGCGTATTCAAGAGCATGGACGACGTGTTCTCGCGTTATCGCCGCGCGCAAATTTTTAAACAGATTGATGACACTGGGTTGCGGTCTTATGTCGAAGCGATCACCGCGCCGCGCCCCGATGGGCAAGTGGAGTTGACCTATTCGCCCGAATGGGAAGCCGAAGTGTATCGCAAAGGACCTCTCGACTTGTGGCAGCATCTTCACCTTTTGACTCAACCCTTGCTCGTCATTCAAGGCGCGCAATCGGATACACTGGTTGAGGTAGGCATGAACAAGATTAGAAAGATTCTGCCGAATGCCGAACTGCACAGCATTGAAGGCGCGGGGCATTTGGTGCCGTTGGAGAGACCGAAGGAAGTAGGCAAAATAATTTCGGATTTTTTGAAGAATCTTTGAATCGTATTTCGTATTACGTATTCCGTTTGTGTAATGCGCCAATGGCATGCAGTGATAGAATTAAATTGATATATGAAACCTCAAACCGGATTTCTTTTAGCCCCAAATGGACTGCCCACTGACTCGGCTTGGCTGTTTCCTGAGCATGACTTTAACTTAATGCAGCCCGAAAAATTTGCACCTGTCATCATTGAGCGCGTGTTGGACCGTGGGAGCATCATACATACTCGCTGGTTGTTAAAACATTATGGACAAAAGACGATTACTCATTGGCTTCGGCAACGAGGTCATCGCCGTTTGTCGCACAAAACTTTTGAGTATTGGCGTTGGGTTTTTGGTATTAAACGTTATCGCAAGCAACCGTGGGAGACTGTATGATCCAAGATTTTCACTGGGATGCTTTGCCTCAAAACACGCGCCGCTCTCTCGAATCAGTTAAGTCGCTGCCGTTTCTCGCTGACTTCTATTTGGCAGGTGGAACGGCTTTAGCGTTGCAGATTGGTCACCGTGTTTCGCATGATTTAGACTTCTTTTCATCAACCAACTCGCTAGGATTCAGTGAACGCGCAGCGATGCTGCCCCGACTGCAAAAATTGGGATCTGCGATCATTCGTAGTGAAACGGACACTATGATCTACGTCACCGTTATGGGCGTTGAAGTCAGTTTTATTTATCAACATCATCCTTTGTTGAATTCGCCAATCTATTGGGAGAACGTCGCCATTGCTGACTTGGTTGACATTGGACTGATGAAATTATCAGCGATCAAAGATCGCGGCACACGCCGTGACTTCGTAGACATTTATTGTTTGCGGGAGGATGCGCCACTAGACAAGCTGTTCGATCTCATCCCGCAAAAATATTTTGACCGACCTAGCTTTGCCATGCACCTCGCATTGGGGTTGCGTTACTTTGATGATGCCGAGGACGATCCGCGCGAGTTAATTATGAAGCGTTCCGTGCGTTGGCAGGACGTAAAGAAGTATTGTGAGGCAGGCGCAAAACTTCTTACCAAACGGCATCTCGGATTAAACCCCAAAGGGTTATGAACTACTCCCCCTCTGAACTGATGACCGTCAACGCCGCGCGACTCTTGCGCGATGGCGATGTGGTGTTTGTCGGCGTGGGGCTGCCGAATTTGGCGTGCAACTTGGCGCGCAAGACTCATGCGCCGAAGTTAACGATGATCTACGAAGCGGGCGTGATCGGCGCGCAGCCGAATCGGTTGCCGCTTTCCATCGGCGACCCGTCGCTCGTCTCCGGCGCGGCGAGCGTGTGTTCGATGTATGAAATTTTTGCCTTCTATCTTCAACGCGGATTAATTGACGTGGGGTTTTTGGGCGGCGCGCAAATTGATCGCTACGGCAACATCAACGCTACGACCATCGGCAGTTATGAAAAACCCAAAGTGCGTTTGCCCGGTTCGGGCGGCAGCGCCGAGATCGCCGCGTGGGCGAATCGCACTTACATCATCACCCCGCATCAAAAAAGAAGATTCCCTGAACGATGTGATTTTATTACCGGCGCGGGATTTTTAAACGGACGCGCGCAGCGCGCGGCGAAAAACGTGCGCGGCGGCGGACCCTTCGCCGTTGTCACCGACATCGGAATCCTGGAGCCGGATGATCAGGGTGAACTGATTCTCACCTCGCTTCACCCGAATCGAACGGCGGACGAAGCGCGGGCGAACAGCGGCTGGCAGCTACAAGCCGCGCCCCAAGTTAATTTAACGGAGCCGCCATCCCCTGAGGAATTAACTATCCTGCGCGAACTTGATCCGCAGGGAATTTATCTCAAAGGTTCAACCTAAACAAACTTCGGAAGTCGCAAAGAACGCGAAAACTTCCGAAGTTTTGTTTATGGTATCCTTCGTCGTGAGGAGATGAAAAAATGAAACGATGGATATTGATCGTCACGATGTTGATCGCCGCGTGCAGCACGCCCGCGCAGCCGACTCCAGAACCCACCCTGGTCGCCACGCGCCCGCCGACTCTTTCGCCGACCGTCGCGCCTGTCTCCACTCCCACGCCTGCCGCCACTGAAGTGAAAGCGAAAATTTTGCGCGGCGGCATCTCGCAAGAACCCGATTCACTCACGCCGCAATTCGCAAAATCGCCGAACTCGAATCGAATCGCGCAATTGATTCTCGTCGGCTTAGCCGAGTGGAATGACAAAGGCGAACTCGTCCCCGAATTGGCAGAGACGATCCCTTCACTTGAAAACGGCGGCATCTCCAAAGACGGTTTGACCATCACCTGGAAATTAAAAAAAGATTTGTTGTGGTCGGATGGCAGCGCCTTGACTTCGCGTGATGTGAAGTTCACTTGGCAGGCGATGATGGATGATCGCAACGCGCCGAGCAGCCGCGCCGGATATGATCTCATCGAGAGCATCGAGTTGCCCGACAACTCAACCGCCGTCGTTAAATTTAAATCGGTCTATCTCGATTGGATGAACTTGTTCAC
>JACRLA010000140.1 GCA_016215145.1 Chloroflexota bacterium | reverse complement strand
GGTTTCATTCCGGCGACGGGCGCTGCCGGCATGCCTTCTTTGACGATAGGCAAGTTGGCGGCTTTCCATCCATTGAGTCCGCTGAGAATGCTCTTGACGTTGGTGTAGCCCAGTAAAGTCAAGGTGGTCACGGCAATGCCGCCACGTTGACCCGAAGCACAGTAGATAAGGATCGGTTTATCTTTTGCCGGAAGCTTATCGAGATTCTGCGTTAGAGCGCGGATCGAGATGTTGACGGCGCCGGCGATATAGCCTGTCTCAGGTGTGATCTCTTTTGCTTCGCGCACATCCAAAATGAATGGTTTAGGATCCGCTTGCATTGCTTGAAGGGCGTCAGCAGGTTTAATGCCATATTTGCTGTCAGCCGGCATGGCGGTCAGGAAGTTCTGCGCCAAAGGTTTGATGTCGAAAGCAGGTTTAGCCGTTGGGGGAACAGGCGTGGGCGGGACGGGCGTTGGTGGAACCGCCGTCGGCGGGACGCGCGTTGGGGGAACGGTTGTCGGCGGCACCGTAGTCGGCGCGACGGTGGTGGGGGCAGGGGCACAGCCGCTGCCGATGAGCGTGATCACGATCAAAAGTCCGCTCAGTAATGCAATATAAGACTTTCGTGTTTTCATAATGATTCTCCTTTGAGTATTGAACGAATCAATCGACTCATTCGTGTATTTACTTATGAACATTATTGATTCATCTCATTGGCGCATAAAGTGATGAAAGTAATATGCACCTATCGGTTTCACCACTCACAAAAGGTAAGGCTTGCTTATCGTTTATCGGCGCGGGCATTTTTGTTGTATAACAGGGCTATGTCTCACGCTATATCCCTCGTAGAGCAAGATGTCATCTCGCTCTACAAAAGATGCCATGACCGACCTTTTTGATCACGCCCTCTCGCAACGCATGATGACCGACTCGCCGCTCGCCGCGCGAATGCGCCCGCGTACGCTGGATGAATACATCGGGCAAGATCACATCGTGGGGCAGGGGCGGCTCTTGCGGCGCGCGATTGAAGCCGACAGACTCTTCGCTTCAATTCTTTTGTGGGGTCCACCCGGCACCGGCAAAACTACTTTGGCGATGGTGATCGCCAACACGACGAAGTCGCACTTTGAAACGATCAGCGCCGTGTTGATGGGCGTGGCAGAACTGCGCCGCGTGATCACCGACGCCAAAGAACGGCGCAAACTTCACAACACCCGCACCATCCTTTTTGTAGATGAAGTGCATCGCTGGAACAAAGCGCAACAAGATGCGCTGCTGCCTCACGTCGAAGATGGCACCATCATTTTGATCGGCGCGACGACAGAGAACCCCTACTTTGAAGTGATCGGCGCGTTGGTCTCGCGCTCGCGCATCTTTCAACTTAAACCGTTAAGCGATGACGAAACGCAAAAAGTGATCGAGCGGGCGATCACCGATTCACAACGGGGATACGGACTCCGCCCAATTAACATTTTGCCTGAGGCAATGGATCACCTCATCCGCGTGGCGGGCGGGGATGCGCGCAACGCATTAAACGCGTTGGAATTAGCGGCGGAGACCACCTCCCCTGATTCGAGCGGCGTCATTAACATCACGCTCGACGTCGCCGTCGAATCGATTCAGCAGCGCGCCATTCTCTACGACAAAGACGGCGACGCGCATTACGACACGATCAGCGCGTTTATAAAAAGCGTGCGCGGCAGCGACCCCGATGCGGCGTTGTACTGGCTGGCGAAGATGTTGTATGCCGGAGAGAGTCCGCGATTTATTTTGCGCCGACTGTTAATTCTTGCCGGTGAGGATATTGGTCTGGGCGATCCGCTCGGGCTTGTAGTGGCAAGCGCGGCGATGCAGGCGTTTGAATTTGTGGGAATGCCCGAAGGCGTGTTTCCGATTGTCGAAGCGACTTTGTATTTGGCGACCGCCCCCAAGAGCAACAGCGCGGTTTCCTACTTCAAAGCCTACGCCAAGATCGAGCAAGAGGGCAAAGTGGACGTGCCGAAACATTTGCAAGATTCGAATCGCGACGCCAAAGGGTTGGGTCACGGCGAAGGTTACATTTACCCACACGAAGCTGAAGGGCATCACATCGGTCAACAATACTTGCCAAGAGAATTGCTCGGCACTTATTTTTATCGTCCATCCGATCAAGGTTACGAACAAGCGGTGCAAGATCGTTTAGCCCGTTGGCGCGAAGCGCAGCGTAAAGCCTTGAACATCGAGTCCACAACTCAACTTCCCGATCTCTCGGTGAACGAAGTGAATGCGATTAAACAAAAGATGATGAAGAGGTAAAGTGAGGCGTCTATGAACAACACCCAACCCGACCCCGATTCTTCAACGATGCTGCACGCCTTGTTAGGCGGGCTCTCTCTCCTGTTGGCAGTGACCGGGCAGATATTGTTGTTCACAGGACCTGATCGTTTAACCATTGGGCTGATCGTGAGCGCGGCGGCAGTGATTCTTTTTGTGGCGTCGCGTTGGTGGCGGAGTCCGGCGTGGCTGTCGTCGGCGGCAAAGGGGCGGTCGTTCTCGCGCCGCGTGTTTTTTGTGATCATCGCTGCCTGCTTGTCGCTGCTGACGGTGACACTCGCTTTCTCGTTTGACGCTTTTGGTCGCGTGAACTATTTGCCCATATTATTTTTGTGGGCAATGTGCGCCGTGATTTATTTTTTGGCGTTTGCCGATGGCGATTGGCATTTGGATCACTGGCGTGAAAAGATTAAAGCGAATCGTTGGGAAGTGATCGGTCTGGGCGCGGTGACGGCCGGCGCGGCAGTGATACGGTTCTACCGCCTCGGCGGCATCCCGCGCGTGATCAACGGCGACGAAGGTGTGTTGGGTCTAATGGCGCTGGAAACGATCCGTTTGCCGCTCGCCAATCCCTTTGCCCTCTTTGAAAATTTTGGCGCGTTGTATTTGCAAGCGATCTATTATGTGATGTGGTTGTTAGGTGAGACTCCGTTTGCGCTTCGCTTGCTGCCCGCCATCGGCGGCACGTTGGCGATCCCGGTGTTGTATCTGTTGGCGCGAAAATTATTTGGAACGCAAACGGCGTTCATTGCGGCGATCCTGTTGGCGGTCTCGCACGTTCACATTCACTTCAGCCGCACCGTCGCCGTCGGTTACATTCAAGGGACGTGGCTCATCCCGCTTGAATTATATTTCTTCATCAGTGGCGTTGAGAATCGCAGCCTGCGGCGATTGGCGTTGGGCGGGTTGATTTTAGGTTTTCATTTCAGCGTCTACCTCAGCGCGCAGATCATCACTGCGTTCTTCGTTGCCTATACGCTGATCGCCTGGGTAGTGTGCCGTCCGTTGATTCAAAACGTGTGGCGCAAGACGTTTGCTTTTTGGGTTGGCGTGTTGTTAGTGGCGTTGCCCAACTTTACCTACGCCGTTCTTAAGCCCGATGAGTTTTTGTCACGCTTAAACAAAGAAGGCACGTTTCAATCGGGTTGGTTGGTACTCAAGATGGCGGAGAGCGGCAAAAGCGCGATCCAAATTTTGATCGAGCGAGTGATTCACGCT
>JACRLA010000409.1 GCA_016215145.1 Chloroflexota bacterium | reverse complement strand
ACGCTGATGTGTTTTGCGTAAATCCAGTTATTAAATTTTTAGATCGGCAAATATCCTTCCTTGCAAGTAATCGGGGAAGGTGTGAATGCCAGTGACCTGCAGGTAACAGCGATCAGGAAATTTCATCCAGCCACGCGCCAGCCCGATGCGGAGATAGGCGGTTTTGTTTTTGAGAACGGCGGTTAATTTTTCGGCGACGTGCGCCGGTTCGGTGTTTTCGTCGCGCAGCGAATTGCCGTAGTAGTTCCAAGTGAGATCAACTATTTTGAGGCGATAGTAGGCGTCGCTTGAATCGTAAAACCCCAGCCGATAATTCCACGCTTCATCTTCCCCTTGCTCGTAAAAAACTTTGTGAATCGTTTTGGGTTGGATCGTGCCGATAGATCGTCTACCTTGACCCTCCGAGACGTAACAACCGAAGTCGGTGTGAATCGTTTGCTCGAAGATCGCGCCGACGTTATTGAACAATGATGATTTTAAAATTTGGGAACGGTTCGCCTCTTCGACTCGCCGCACGAATTTAACTCGGGCTGGCGCATAGACCCAATCTTCGGTGTGAGGCGGTTGTGATTTGTGTTGCTGTAAATCGAATTCGACCACGGCAAAGGGGAAGATGATCGGTTCGTTGTTTTGATACAGCAATCGCTCGGTGATTCCGGGGTGTGGCAGCATCGGGCGAAAGCAATTGCCCAGCGCGTCGTAACCGGCAATGCACACGCGCCCGCTTCTCATGCGCGTGAGATCGGTGATGACGAGTTGTTTTTTCATAAAGCCCTCCTGCGTCGAAGGTTAGAGGTGAATGATTTCTACATCCTGCCAATGTTTGGCAAAACGTTCCGCCACGAGTCGGCGGTGACACTGTTCGGGTGTGGCTTCACTGCACAGCAGACAGGCTTCGTTGAAGTCATCAGGATTTAATGCCTGAGGGATGTTCCGCTCATCCATCAGCGCCTCAAAGCGAGTCACATAGCGCTCCCAATTGTCATCGTCTCTATATTCTTTGAGAATGTCTTTCGTCGGCGCGAGATCGGGCATGTAGGCATAGCCGCAGTCGTCGGCGAGTTCTTTTAAAAAATATGGGAGGTCTTCTTGTTTGGCGAAACCGGAAAGTTGCCCGTTGGGATGAATGCGAATATCTATTAAGCGTTTAACGCCATGTTGTTTGATGCGCTCAAAAAAATCTTCCGCGTTTTTCTGCGTGAAGCCGATGGTGTAAATCTTCATACTAGAGCAGCGACGGTTGTTCCGCCTCTTCTTGTTTATCCACGTTGCTCAAAAGTGCCGCCGCGCCGAATGTGTCGCCGTTGCCGCGAATGTGAACGACTTTGACTTCGGGATGTTCGCGCATAAGGTATTTGGCGATCAGATGATGGCGATGACATTGCGCCGGGTCTTCTTCGCTGCATAGTATCGCCGTCGTCTGCTCGTCGGCAATTTCTAACAAGCGGGCAATGCCTTTGACGAACCAATCTTTTTTCATCACTTCGGGGTAATCCACTTCGTGCAAATAATCTGCGCCTTCGGCGGGGAGCGTGCGGCTCTTGTAGCACGATGGATCAGAAGGTCTGCCGCCGAGAAATTTTCCGGCGAAGACGTAACCGATATTTTTTGCCTCCAGCGAAGCCGCCAACGTTTCTTTGTTGAACTGTGGATTGTATCGGCTGGCAGGCGCGGTTCGCACGTCTACTAATGCCATCACGCCATTGTCTTCTAACAGGCTGATAAATTTTTCGATGGGGTGATTGCTGTGACCGAGGGTGAGGAGTTTCATCTTAGATCAAAGAGATCAGCGATTTTCATCTTTCGAGTTCCCCAGAAGTGAGATCAGCGATTTTCATCTTTCGAGTTCCCCAGAAGTTCCTTGAGTTTGCGTTGCATTGTGCGAATCCCGCTCACAGCTAGTTCCCATTCACTAGCATCCGACTCGACTTCCCAAGTAAAACCGCGTTCTTTTACAACTTTGCGCGTTTCAAAATCGTCAAAGGAAATTTTGTATTTCTCGCGCATCGCGCGATCAATCAAGTTGTACCGACTCAATTGCCGACGATATTCTGCCTCTAGCAAGGAACGCACTTTGCTTTCAGTATTCCCTTCAATGGGCGGAAGGCTTTGAAGATGGGAGAGAGTCTGTTCGGAGAGTGTAATCGTGACCATGTTGCACCTCACTTATAGCGATTAGTAATGCCGCCACCTGTTTTGCCATTATACGCTTCAACCAGTTCTATCAATTTATCCGCAAACCCATTCACATCCGAATCTTTAGGTAAGCAAATATGAAACTCAAGTTGCACGTCTTTGGCTTTAGTTTTCGCTTTGCTGTAGTTGCTTACGACGTATTCGGCGCGGGCTTCTTTGAGTTGAGTCGGTTTGCGAGATGTTTTCCGTTTGGATGTTTTTGTGGCGGGCATAGAATTCTCCGTTTTGAAAAACTACTCTTTGCTCATCTCATCGTAGATTGACTGAGCAAGATTCACGGCTCGACGTGCCTTTCCTAATCCCCCCATCCCTTCAGCTTCGGCGATCAAATCCCACGGTGGTATCTGCGCTTCCTCGTCTCCATAAGTTGCGCGAATGTGGACATCCATTCCCATATCTCGAAAATCGTCTAATCCCTCACGAATCTTCCGCTTAATTTCTTCTGGAACATTCTTGTTTTGTAATAGATTCTCAAGTGGTTCATCTACTTCGTGTGTATGTGGTGCAGGTCGAAAATGCGCCAAAATAGACTTACCAGCATTTTCAATTGCTTCTTGTGCGCTTCCCAGACATTTATCCCAACGTTTTTCCTTTGTATCTTTTTCTGCGTCCGTGAGATAACCTGTTGCCAATTTGAGCCGATAGAAAGATTCGTTAGGCGAGTTCACGGTAGCCCTCCCATGATATTTCCCACGCGCCTCTAAACTCCCGATCCCAATTCCAGAACATACTACCTTTCTTGAGCCGTTCTCTCACTAACCCGGTCTCTTTAATGATCTCTTTGATCCGTTCCATCTTCTTTGCTGTGTATTCATCACGATCAAATAGCACTGCACCATCTAACCCAATATCGAGATAGAGCGACGGGAAGTATCGTTCAAACTCTTCCGGGGTTTTGCCGAGAAGTGAAAATGGCGGCGCGTCTTTAATGCCGCGCACCATGCGATGCAAAAAGATCGAGCGATCATAACGTCGCTCTGGCAACTCGCGCGCAATGACCAAGAGATCAATATCGCTCTCCTCTCGCGCCTCATTGCGTGCATAAGAGCCATAGAGGACGACGCCGATCAACTTGTCGCCGAGTGCATCGCGTAGTTTTTCAACGACTTGGGTGAGATAGGGCGCGATGGTGTTACTCATAGTGATGATTGTAATTCAATCGTGCGCTTATGCCAATATCTATATCATCCTCAACCGAGATCGCCCCTAACTTTTTAAACGCAAAGATCGCAGAGCCTGTGCAGATATAAAAATCTCTCTGCGTTCTCTGCGATCTCGGCGTTGAGATCGTTAGTCTAAGTTTGCAAGTATCTTACTTCTTCAATAAATTCCGCAACACGGTTTGCAAGATGCCGCCGTTCTTGTAGTAATCCACTTCCACTTTGGTATCCAAGCGGGCGATGGCTGTGAAGATTACGGTTTTGCCATCTTCTTTGGTGGCGCGCACTTCCAGTTCTTGGCGCGGCTTGATCGAGTCGTTGACGCCGATGATGTCAATCACTTCACGTCCATTGAGTCCAAGCGTCTCGGCGTTCTGACCATCTTTGAAAACTAAAGGCAGCACACCCATGCCCACCAAGTTGCCGCGATGGATGCGCTCAAACGATTCGGCGATGACGGCTTTCACGCCGAGCAAGAAGGTGCCCTTCGCCGCCCAATCACGCGATGAGCCGGTGCCATATTCTTTACCGGCGAAGATCACCAGCGGGATGTTGTTCTGTTTATATTTCATCGCCGCATCATACATAGCCATCTTCGTGTGAGCGGTTTCCGAATCGCGATTGCCAAAATACAAAGTGTTGCCGCCTTCCTCACCGCCCAAAATTAAGTTCTTCAAGCGGATGTTGGCAAACGTGCCGCGCATCATCACGTCGTGCGACCCGCGTCGTGTGCCGTATTGGTTAAATTCCCTCGGCTCTACGTTGTGAGCAACTAGATATTTTGCGGCGGGCGAATCTTTAGCGATGTTGCCCGCAGGCGAAATGTGATCCGTCGTGATGCTATCGCCGAATAAACCTAACACGCGCGCATGACGAATCTCTTTCAACGGTTCGAGCTCGGGCTTCAGGTTCTCGAAGAAGGGCGGGTTCTGGATGTAAGTCGAGCCGGCATCCCAAGCGAAGCTATCGCCACGGGGAAATGGAATCTTGTTCCACATCGGATTGCCATCGAACACATCGCCATAACTTTTCTTGAACATCGCCGCATCAACCGAAGAAGCGATTGTGTCGCTGATCTCTTTTTGTGTGGGCCAAATATCTTTGAGATACACGGGGCTGCCGTCTCTGCCCGTGCCAAGTGGTTCGTTCACCAAATCAATATCGGTTGTGCCAGCGAGGGCATACGCCACCACGAGCGGCGGCGATGCCAAGAAATTCGCTTTCACTTGGGCGTGAACGCGACCCTCAAAATTTCTGTTGCCGCTGATCACGGCGGCGGCAACCAAGTTGCCTTCGGTCACCGCTTTTGAAACTGCTTCGGGTAGCGGTCCGCTGTTGCCGATGCATGTGGTGCAGCCATAACCCACGATGTTGAATCCAATTTGATTTAGATACGAGATGAGTCCCGACTTGTTGAGATATTCGGTGACCACTTTCGATCCCGGAGCCAGACTCGTCTTGACGTACGGTTTTGCCGTCAACCCCTTTTCAACCGCTTTCTTGGCAACTAACCCCGCGCCGATCATCACCGATGGATTGCTGGTGTTGGTGCAAGAGGTGATCGCGGCGAGAACAACAGCGCCATGGCTGATGTCCGCTCCGCGTGGCTGATAGCTAATGGGAACTGTCTTGTTAATTTCAGAGTCGGTTAAACCGTAGCCGCGATCTTTAACTGGCGCAGTTAATGATTTCTTCCAAGCGGTCTTCATATCTTTCAACGCCACGCGATCTTGCGGGCGTTTGGGTCCAGCGAGACTCGGTTCAACGTCGGCGAGATTTAATTCGAGTGTGTC
>JACRLA010000378.1 GCA_016215145.1 Chloroflexota bacterium | reverse complement strand
CCGATCTCTTGACGGAGTGGAACGACATTGAAGCGCGTCACGTTCCGTCGAGCGAAGAAAATTTTTTGTATTACGTTCTCAAAAAATATGCCGGTTCGCCCGAAGGCAAAGCGATTGCCAAAGCCCGCGCCGCCGACGAAGCAACATCCGGGTTGTATCGCATTAATAGTTTAGCTGACGGATTTGAGGTGGATACGCAGGTGTTTGATCTTAAACGCTTGCGCCCCGATTGGCTCGACCCGCGCTTGCGCGTGGAGGGGATCGAATCACTTTCTAAAAGTGACGCCGTCATCCTGAACATTGACTATCCACTGGGGTTCGCCGCTTATCTCATCCTCTCGCAAATTGCTTCGCGCGTGGGTGAAGTGCGCGGCGTGTACGTCATCGGCAAGGCGGCAACACTTAACGGTGTGGTGGGCGATGTGTTGATCCCGACGGTGATTCATGATGATCAATCGCGCAACACCTACTTGTTCAACAATTGCTTCGCCGCGCGCGATGTTACGCCGCATTTGGTCTATGGCACGGCGTTGGATAACCAAAAAGCGGTGACGGTGCGTGGGACGTTTTTGCAAAATGCGCGTTACGCGCACGTCTTCTATAAAGAAAACTACACCGATATTGAAATGGAAGCGGGACCTTTTCTCTCGGCGGTGTTTGAGTTGGCGCGACCCAAGCGGCACCCGCGCGACGAGATCGTGAATCTTTACAACGTGCCATTCGATCTCGGTTTCTTGCACTACGCCTCTGACACGCCGCTCTCGAAGGGGAAAAACTTGGGCGCGGGAAATCTTTCGTATTTTGGAATGGATCCAACATATGCGACGAGTATTGCTACACTGCGCCGTATTTTTAGTTTGGAGATTGAACGATTGAATACCACGCACACCTGACAGGTCTATTTAAAATTTGGCTTGGGGAAATTTAGCAAGACCTGTCAGGTGTTGAAGTTGGTGAGGTGAGTTAGTAAATAGTAATCGGTAATTACTATTTACTAATTACAAATTATTTTCAAAGGAGAAAAGAAGATGAAAACTCGAATCGGTTTGATCATGTTAGTCGTCGCTGTGTTATTGGCGGCGTGCGCCACGCCCACCCCGCAAATGGTGGAAGTGACGCGAATCGTGGCGGGGACGCCGGTGGTGGAACAAAAAGTGGTGACGGCAACCCCTGCGCCCCCGGCGCCCACAGCAGCTCCCGCGCAATATAAGATCGCCGCTGTGTTCCCCAGCTCGATCAAAGACGCCGCGTTCAGCCAATCTATGTATGAAGCCTTGTTGGCGGTTCAGAAAGAAATGGGCGGCGAAGCGAGGTTGAAGATCGCTTACTCTGAGAATATGTTCCAGGTGCCGAATGCGGCGGCGGCAATTCGCGATTATGCTTCACAAGGTTACAACATGGTCATCGCCCATGGGTCGCAATACGGCACGTCGCTGGCGCAGATCGCCCCCGATTTTCCGAAGGTGAGCTTTGCTTGGGGCACGTCGCTTGATACGTTCCAATCCAAAGGCATCGGCAACGTCTTCGCCTATCAAGCCGAAGCGCAAGAAGGCGGCTACGTGCAAGGCGTGATCGCCGCGTTGATGACCAAGTCGAACGTCGTCGGCGTCACGGGCCCGGTTGAAGCGGGCGATGCGAAACTTTACGTGGATGGATTTAAGAAGGGCGTTGCCGACACCAAGAAAGATGTGAAAGTCAACGTGACCTACACCGGTTCGTTCTCCGATGTCACGCTCATGTCGGCGGCGGCAGAGACGCATATGAAAGCGGGCGCGGACATTCTCACCGGCTCATCGCAATCCGTCGTTGGATCGATTAGCGTGGCGAAAGATAAAAAAGGTTTCTGGTTCGGCGCGCAATGGGATCAATCGGCGCTGGCGCCCGAAGCCGTTGTGGCGAGCATGGTCTACGATTGGACCAGCGTGGTCAAAGATATGATGACTGCCAACAAAGCCAGCGTGTTGGGCGGCAAAGCGTATACGCTTACGTTCAAGAACAGCGGTTTGAAGATCGTCTACAACAGCAAGATCACCGTTCCGGCGGACGCCAAGACGAAAGCCGATGCGGCAATCAAAGGCATTGGTGATGGTACGTTGAAAGCGTTACCGTAAAATAAAATACTTTAACCGCGAAGGCGCGAAGAGCGCAAAGGATTAAAGAAATATCTTCGCGTCCTTTGCGTCTTTGCGGTTTTCTCTTTCAATGATCTCTCGCATTGAGTCCCTCGAAATGAAAAACATCGTCAAACGCTTCCCCGGCGTATTGGCGAATGACGGCGTGAGCTTTGATGTGAAAGCGGGAGAGATTCACGCTTTGCTCGGCGAGAACGGCGCGGGGAAAAGCACCCTCATGCGCCAATTGTGCGGACTCTATCGCCCCGACTCAGGTGACATCGTCATCAACGGCGTCAGCCATCAATTTAAATCACCGGCGGATGCCATCAATGCCGGCATTGGCATGGTGCATCAACACTTCATGCTCGTGCCGTCGCTCACCGTTGCCGAGAATGTTGCGTTAGGTTTAAAGTCGTCGCGCGAGCCGCAACTCGATCTCGATAAAGTCTCACAACGAATCAAATCACTCGCCGAGACCTACGGACTCAAAGTAGATCCGTCGGCGTACGTTTGGCAATTGGCTGTCGGCGAACAACAACGAGTCGAAATTATCAAAGCCCTGTATCGCGGCGCGGCGTTGTTGATCTTAGATGAGCCAACCGCCGTGCTAACGCCGCAAGAAGTTGACGACCTCTTCGTAACATTGCGCCGCATGACAGAAGAAGGTCACGCACTTATTTTTATTTCTCATAAGCTGCACGAAGTGTTAGCCATCAGCCATCGGGTCACTGTGCTGCGTGATGGCAAGATGGTCGGCACGCGCCTCACCCACGAAATGACCAAACCCGAACTGGCGCGCATGATGGTCGGGCGAGAAGTGCTGCTTCAATATGAAAGACCCGCGCCGAAGTTAGGAGATTTGAGATTAGAGATTAGGGATTTGTGGGCGCAAGGTGATCGCGGCACGGATGCTTTGCATGGCGTGTCGCTCGAAGTGCGCGCCGGTGAGATCGTGGGTCTCGCCGGAGTGTCGGGCAACGGTCAACGTGAGTTAGCCGAATCACTTGCGGGTCTGCGCCCGATTCAAAAAGGTCGGGTGGCGTTGAATGGTAATGATGTAACGGCGGCATCCCCGGCGCAGAGACTCGAAGCGGGTCAAGCCTACATCCCCGAAGAACGCATGAAGGAGGGAGTCATCCGCGACTTCAACGTTGCCGAGAATCTTATCTTGCAAGATCATGCCAAGCAACCGTATTCACGCTTCATGTTTTTCGATTTCAAAGCGTGGCGCGCGCGCGCGGCGAACATGGTCGAGTCGTTCAATGTCAAGACTCCCACGCTCGAAACGCCGATCAAGAATCT
>JACRLA010000377.1 GCA_016215145.1 Chloroflexota bacterium | reverse complement strand
CACAAATTAATTATGAGTTCGCGCAACGACGACTTCTCGCCCGCGCTGGCTTTGCCGCAAGCCTACGAAAACGTGCGCCAACTTGTGCGCGGACTCAACGAACTGAATCAAAATATCCGTCGTTACATTGAACGCGCCACGCGCGGGCGCGACGTGGCTGAACTTCTGCGTTTGCAATTTGACGATTACAGCCAAACACTCGGGCCCACCTATCACGCTCTCAAAACTTCCGATCACGTCTCGCGTTATCGGCGCGACATCGTCGGCAGGCTGCAATCGTGGCAGCGCAACGCGCAATGGCTCGAGCGCGCCGCCGATGATCTGGCGACACACAAACGTCTCTCACCGGCGCAAGCGCAGCAAGAGATCGAACACTACATCCACTCCATCATTCACCAACTCGAATCGCTTGACCCGCTCATCGAAGAAATTGATCGCCGCCACGCGCAATACCTTCGTGTCTCACTCCGCCAGATTCGTTATCAACTGATCAACGCCGACGGCAGTTTTAAAGATCGACTCGTCTCCATCGCGCGCGGATTGGCTGCCTTCCAGCTACAAGGTGAAACGTTAATGCCCGATGGGATGCCGCCACTCCATCTTCACCCGGTTCGCTCGCCCGACGCCGATAGCTTCTACACGCCGCCCAAACGTCGCGCGCCGTTTGCCCCGGCGCAAGTGGTCGCGCCTGCTTTGCTCCCGGCAGACCTCGCCGCCCTTCGCGCCTCCACCATGCAAGATGTGTTACAAGCTCTCACGCCCGATAAAGTTAACAAGCAAGTGCTCGATCTCTTCAACGGTCATCGCGCACTTCATGTTAATGATCTGCCCTCTACCATCTTGAACGATATGCACCAGCTCACTACCATCATCGCCTATAGCCATCATCCCGAAGTGGAATATGGAATCGAGATCGTGGACGGGGATGCAGTTAAAATTGGCAACTACAACATTGTGCCATTTCAACTGACTCGTCTCTCCAACCTCTAACTTCCAACTTCCAATCTCTAATCCCTAATCTCCAATCTCCCACCATGCCCACCACCGACTCCCTCCTCACCCCCCTCGGCTTCTCCGAAAAAGAACAGCGCAACGTGCCGCGCGTCGTCAACCGTTTGCTCGGCGATACGTTTTTGTATCAAGACATCGAGAGCGACAAAGAAGATTATTACTTCGTCCATCGCAATCGTGCCGCCATCGAAACGCTTTTATCTTTGGCGGGCTTCACCCTCACCCACGATGACTACCATCGCATCTTCCAAGTCATCTCCGATTACAGCTATTGCCGCGCCCATTACAAACTCGACGAGTCGTTGATGATCGTCGTCTTGCGAAAACTTTACGAAGAACGCATGGAGCATTTGAGTCTCGCCCAAGACCCCACCGTAACCATTGGCGAAGTGCGCGAAGAGTATCGCGCCATCAGCGGCAAAGAACGCGATCTGGGGATCGTGCAATACGAAACACTCTTGCGCCGCTTGCGCGCCATCGGCTTGATAGATACGGTAGAGGGTCGCACCATTGATGTCCGCGCCACCGATTCGCGTTTGCGCCTGCGCGGCTCCATTCGCTTAATCCTCCCCATCAAAACCGTGGACGAGATGGATGCTTGGTTGAGAAAATATCGCAAAGCGAGTGAAGAAGGACAACCGGAAGACGAAGAGGGTGTGATAGACTCGTAAAGTGGAAGGAGAAACTAAATGACGACAATTACATTACCCCCCGATCTTGATAAAGTAATTAAACGAGAATCTGAACAAAGCGGCGAATCTATTGAGTTGCTTGTAAGTGAATGGCTGCGCCAGCATCTTGCGACGCTACGCCGACAACGACTGGCGGAACAAACACGCCGCTTTTGGAATAAACACGCTGAACTTTATGTGCAATATGCTAATAAGTTCGTGGTGTTTTACGACGATAAGATCCTTGATCACGATTCGGATGTCCGACAGTTAGCATTGCGAGCGCAAAAGAAATACGGCGATTTGCCTATTGTCATTGCGCAAGTGACCGAGAAACCTATTCGTTCTTATAAATCTATTAGCACGCACCTGCATAAAGTCCAACCATGAGTGTGCCCTTCTCTTCTGGACGCTACGAACCGAGTATTCCCGTCCTTCATGTTCGTTTTCACCGCCTTGATGGTGGAGCGCAAACAGAAAAAATGGAAGCCATTGTAGACACAGGCGCAGATATGACGATTGCTCCAGCGCATCTGTTGGATGATCTAGGCGTGGAAGAAGTAGTTGACACAGAAATACTCACGCAGTGGCACGAACCTCACCCCGTAACACTCTATTTGATCGATCTTGATGTTGAAGGATTACGATTGCCAGGAATTTACATAGCAGGCGATCAAACAGCAGATGAAATCGTGCTTGGGCGAAACGTTCTGAATAAGCTAACAATCTTCTTTGACGGACCCAAACAGCAAGCTGAGATACTTGATGAGACAATGGTTAAGAGGATCCGAGAACGACGCAAGTAGCACATACAAGGAGTCCAACCTATGACCACCGTCACCCTTCAACCCAAAATCATGATTGAGATCAATAGAGAATCGCAACGTCGCCAAATTTCGGTTGACGAGCTAGTGAACGACTGGCTCAAGCATTATTTGTGGGAGTTGCGAAACAAAAAAATTGGCGAAGAGTCAAAACGCTATGTTGCCATGCACGCCGAACTTCGCAAACAATATGCCGATAAAGTGATCGCTATGCTTGATGGGCAAGTAGTGGATGTGGGCGATGATGTCGTAGAAGTGTATCACCGCGTGCATAAAAAGTTTGGTGACGAAGCGGTGCTGATCACAAAAGTTGATTCTGAACCAATCAAAACTTATAAAATACGCAGCCCACGTTTAACCACGCCGTTGCCATGAGCGAGTACATTCAAACTGATTACGCTTTGCCAATTCCCGTCCTTCATGTCTCCATTGGGAATTCTGATGATACGCCTTGGTTGGGTCCACTGGATGGGATTGTGGATACGGGAGCTGACATCACTATGATCCCGCTCAACATCATTGCTCGTGTCAACGCGCCATCTTTGCAAGAAGGGTATTTGCGTAGCGCTTGGGGCAATGACAGCCGCATCACGTTTTTCATTGTCAACCTGCAAATTGAACAACTACGATTTTCCGGCGTGCAAGTCGCCAGTAACGAATCTATTGACGAGATCATTCTTGGGCGCAACGTTCTCAATAAACTCCCTCTCTTCCTCGACGCCTCGTCAACTGGCATTATTTTGAAAATATCACAATCACCTGCGTGGGCACCACCTATCTCATCGGAGTCAACGGCGTTGGCAAATCTACAATTTTAGATGCGGTGCAGTTCGCGCTCGTCGGCGGGCAGCGCGATGTAAAGTTTAATCAAGCCGCCGTCGCCGGCGGCAAACGCACACTCGCCTCTTACGTGCGCGGCGAGTTGGGCATGGAGAGCCAAAAGTTTTTGCGCGGCGACGCCACCGGCATCGTCGCCCTCGAATTTCGCAACCCCGACAACACTCACTTCGTTCACGGCGCAGTCATTGACGGTTACGAAGACGGGCGCAGCCCCGACGTGATCTACTTCGTCGTTCATAACGCCACCCTCAACGACGAATGGTTTTTTAAATCCGAAGGCGTGGTCTTCGACACGCGCGCCTTCAAACGACACCTTGAACATTTTTCGTTTCCGCGCAACACCAAAGCCGAAACATTTACTCGCGTCGAAGATTATCGCCTGCATCTCCTCAACCGTCTCGGTCAACTGCGCGAATCGTTTCCGTCCAAGATCGTCAAAGGGCTTGCCTTCACGCCCCTCACCGACATCCGCGCCTTCGTCCACAACTACTTGCTCGACGAAAGTTTAGTAGACGTAAAAACTTTACAAGCGCAACTCGAAACACTGCGTCACTTTGAAGACCTGGCGATCAACGTCCGCGAGCGCATTGATGCCCTCAACAAAATTGACGAACTGGATCGAGAGCGCCTTAACAACGGGCGACTGCGGATCACCAACGGCTACGTCCGCCGCCGCGCCCAAAGCGAGACGCACCTCACCGCGCTTAAATCTCTTCGCGTCAAATTGGATGAGACTCGCCTTGGCCTTAGCCGCGCCGCGCTACAACGCGACGAACTCAACGAAAATTACAAACGCGCCAACACCGCCCTCATTGATGCTCAAGTAGCGTTGCAAACGGATGTGACCGCCACACGCGAGCGCGAATTAAAAGAAAAGATCGCCGCACTCGATTCGCAACTGCGCGAACTCAAAGCCCAAGAGAAAAAATTGATCGAACTGATCGCGGCGGAAGCGAAAGATGCCGCCCGACTCGTCGATCTGCTCGCCGCCGATTCAAAGGTGACGCCGCCACCGTTAAATGAACTCATCGCCAAACCCAAACCGCCAATCTCCAATCCCCAATCTCTAATCACTTCACTCGAATCGCTCGGTCAAGAATACGCCAACGACGAAGCCCTCCTCAAAGATCGCGTGCGCCTCTTGCGCGAAGAGGGTGAGCAAATTGAAAACGAGATTCGCCAACTCCGCACCGGAGATCGTGAGACCAGCTACGACAGCGAAGCCCCCGAAGCCTCACGCTTGCGCCGCCTACTCCGCGCCGAACTTGGCTTGAGTGCCAACGATGTGCTTTATCTTTGCACCGCGTTACAAGTGCCAGACGAATCGTGGCAAGACGCCGTGGAAGGTGTGTTGGGCAACAACCGCTTCACCTTGCTCGTGCCGCCGCAGCACTTCAACGCCGCCATGCGCCTCTACCGTGAGTTGCGCCAAAAAGAAAAATTGCACGGCGTGGGTTTGTTAGATAGCGAGCGCATCATCAAACACGTGCGCAACGCTCAAAGTGGCTCGTTGGCAACAGAGGTCGAGTCGGCGCACCCGGCGGCGCGGGCGTTTGTGGATTTGGTCTTGGGCAGCACCATCAAATGTGATTCGCTCGAAGCGATGCGCGATCAACGCACCGCCATCACCCGCGAATGTTTTGTGCGCCGCAACTTCACCGACAGCCATCTCAATCCACATTTTTATCGTCGCTGGTTCATCGGTGATCGCGCCATCCCGCGCCGCATTGAATTGCTTGAAGCGCGATTGAAAGAAATTGCCGATGAAATGGTTGCGCTCAGTGAAAAGACAAACGCCATTCGTGAGCGGCTCTCGTTGACGCGCGACAAAGTGCGGACGTGGATTGACATTGAACATCGCCTGCCGCAGATCGAAGGTGGCGTGGCAATGGCGGCGCAACTTAAATCGTTGAAGACCGAACTCGCCGCGCTCGACACCCGCAACGCCCAATCGCTCCGCGCCGAAGTAGATCGATGTCAAAAAGAATTTGATCAACTCAAGAATGAGTTGGACGATCTCAACATCAAGATCGGCGGATTGGATCGGGACGCCAAAGTGATCGCCGATGAAACGCTGCCCACCCTTGAGCGCGCGGCGGATGCCGCCACGCAAGACGCGCAAACTTTTGTGGCGGGCGAAAACGCCGATGAGAGTCTGGAAGATTTGAATCACGAATACGCCCGCCGCCGCGAGCGGCAACCGCTTGAGACGATTTTAGAAAACGCCAATCGTTACGAACACGATTACACCAACGCCGAACAACGCAGCCGCGACAAATTGCGCGAAGCGAAGCAGGCTTACAGTTTTAAATATGATTTCGGTTTGGACGAAGATGAAAATGCCGAGCGATACAAAAAAGAGCACGACAAGTTTGTGAGTTCGGAACTGCCGCAATACGAAGCGCAAATTGCCGGGCAGCGCAAACTTGCCGAGCAAGAGTTGGTGGAAAACTTCATCCACAAGTTGCGCGAGCAGGTTGACGACGCTAAGCAGCAACTCGATTACTTGAACACCACTCTGCGCGATTTACGATTCGGCGGCGAGCGCTTTGAGTTCATCACCAAAGCCACGCCGACGTTGAAGCAAGTCTATGACATGATCATGGACAGCCAACAAATTTTGGGCGACTCACTTTTTGAATCCGACTTTCGACAGAAGCATCAACAGGGTTGGGATCTGTTGTTCGAGCGCCTGACAGCAAATGGCGCAGACGACTCATCGCGTGAACTGCGCGAGTTGCAAGACTATCGCAACTATCTCGAATACGACATTCGCATTCACTACCCCAACAATGATCGCGCCTTGTTGAGTCTGATCAACGCCAAGAAGTCAGGCGGCGAAACCACGACTCCGTTTTACGTAGCGATGGCGGCTTCCTTTGCCCAAGCCTATCGTTTGAATCAGCCGCGAGGCTTGGACACGATTCGTTTGGCGCTGTTTGACGAAGCCTTTAGCAAAATGGATACGGCGCGCACGGCGAGCGCGTTAAAATTTATGCGCGACATCGGCTTGCAAGTGCTGCTCGCCACGCCGCCCGATAAATCCGGTGCGTTGTTGCCGTTTGTAGATTCGGTTCGCACAGTGGTGCGGAAGGATAATCATTCGTTTGTGATTGAGATTGATAAAGCAGAAATGGAAAGCAAATGAAGTCAGCGTTAATCAGCGAAGATCAGCGTCATCAGCGTTCAAAGGTTTAAAAGCAGAATGCAATGACACCTGAGTAGCAGCAGATATTGTTGAATGAACTTTAAACCTTCCCCCGAAGTCTTCGACATCTTCACCGATCTCCTCGACTCGTTTGCACGGCGCATCACGCAAAAAGACAACTCGCGCCACAATGCTCTTCGCTTCAAAATCGAAAAACACACCCTCCCCAATTATTTCAATCAAACCGATCCCGCGCCACGCCAGATCGCCAATGAGCAATTGCAAAAACTTGAATCGGCGGGATGGGTGACGCTGAAATGGGTGAAGGGCGAACACGATCATATTCTAGAGTCGGTGACACTGACGACGGATCAAGTGGATGCCGCCTTCCGTTGGTTGCGCCGAGTCCCCATCGCCGCCCGCCGCGCGCGCCTCAGCGATCACTTGTTGGGCGAGCGTTTTCGATTCAAAGGTTGGCGCTTGATGGCGATTCAATTCACGCTCGATCAATTGCGTGAAGAAAAATCGCCCGCGCCATTTAGTTTGGATGACGATGATTTGAATCGAGACTTGCTGACCGCGTTTACTTCGCTGGATGAAGTAACGCAAGAGACACCGCATCGAGTCTTTAGCGTGCGCGTGTTCAACGACAGCAAACGCTTTGAGCCGTTGATGGGCGCGGTAGCAACGTTGGCGCGGCGGCACAATGACGAGTGGCGTGGCTTGAACAACGATGAGGTGTTGCGCGAATTAAATTTGGTCGCCAACCCGAATCACATTTATCTGCATGGCGCGTGGAAAATTATTGACAACGCTGATCGAGAAATAGCGCTCGAGGCATTTCATCCGTCGGTGGGCGTGGCCGCGGCGCAAGCGGAGAAGGCGCGGCAGGTGAGGTTGGCGGCACTCCAAACCGCGTCGCCTTTGATCTGCGTGGAGAATCAAACGTCGTTCTACGAATTGATTCGCCACACTCCACAAGTGACAGCAATTTGTTTGTGGGGCAATCCCTCGCCCGCCTGTCGTCATCTTTTGCGGCGCGTGGAGGATGTTGCGCTTTGTGTTTGGGCGGATATAGATTACGGTGGATTAAATATCTTGGCACAACTGCGCGAGCAAGTGAACGAAAGTGCGCTGCCGTATTTGATGGATGTGAAAACATTTGAAGCGCACGCCAAATGGGCAAAGCCCCTGACCGACGCCGACTCTAAAAACCTCAGCCGACTCTTGCGCCGACCCTCGCTGTTTGATATGCAGCCTTTGATTACACACCTACTGGAGCGCAAATTAAAGTTAGAGCAAGAGGCAATTGTTTTGCCTTTTACTATTTAATCGCAATAACTTAAACCCTCAAGAATTTCAGAAATCACTTCTTCACACAACCTCAAGGTTTCCTCTAGCCAAACTCCACTCACGGCGTATCTTCTGATTGTATTGTTGGCTCAACTTACAAACAAGGAGATACAAAATGTTTTTTCGATATTTCAATTTACGTGCGCTAGGTGTTCTAGCGATTGTGCTGGTGTTAGCGGCAGCCGCTTACGGTTTCGCCGCCGCCAACATTGTGGATGAAAGCGGCGCGGGTGACGGCGCGAATGCGATCAGTGGTTACACGATCAGCGACATCACCTACACCCCCAACGCTGTTGATCCTTCAATGCTCGACAAAGTGGAGTTCTCGGTGACGCCGACAGCGGGTGCGGCAGCTCCCACCACCGTGCGCGCCAAACTCGGGCAGTCCAGCACAATTTGGTACAACTGCACCAACATCATGACGACGAACACTTGGGAATGTTTAACTTCCGGAGCCACCGTCGCCGACTCGGATGAGCTGCGCGTAGTTGCCACGCAGTAATTTCGTTGAAGTAGAGACGTTCCGATGGAACGTCTCTACTTGCATTTTGCAATGACCCCTTATTGTATTTTGCAATGACCCCTTAT
Source organism: Chloroflexota bacterium (assembly GCA_016215145.1). Classification (GTDB taxonomy): domain Bacteria; phylum Chloroflexota; class Anaerolineae; order Anaerolineales; family VGOW01; genus VGOW01. The sequence goes on along the minus strand of JACRLA010000377.1, from coordinate 3,245 downwards.
CAACGCCGTTGGCTCAAACTGATCGGAGCTAGCCTCAGCCTTATCTTGACGATGGGGTTGTGGTGGTTCTTCGCCCCCGCGCAATTCGGCGGACAAACAACTTACCTCATCATCAACGGCAATAGTATGTCGCCGTTATTGCAGAGCGGCGATCTCGTTATCGTGCGCGCTAACTCTTTTTACCAAATCGGCGACGTGGTTGCTTATCGTCATCCTGATGTGGGGGCGATCATTCATCGCATCATCGAGCGAGACGGCGATGCCTTCATCTTGCAGGGCGATCACAACACTTGGCTCGATTCGTATCAACCGACGACACAAGAGGTGTTGGGCAAATTATGGTGGCATCTCCCCAACGCGGGAACATGGATCAAGTATCTACGCTCGCCGTTGGTGATAGCTTTCATCGCCGCTCTTATAGGATTTTTATTTATGTCTTCATTTCTTTCAACTTCTCCGCGCACTGCGCGACTTTCGCCACAACTTCAAGGCGCACTTAAAGAAATTACATTGGTAGGACTCGTCGCCATTTTTGTGGGGACAATGATCTTTGCCGTGTTCGCTTTTACGCAGCCCACAACGGTGACGATCCAGAGCGAAGTGCCCTATAAACAGAGTGGCGTGTTTGAGTATTCGGCAGCCGCGCCCAGTGGTTTGTTCGATAGCGAATCGGCTTCCACAGGGATGCCGGTTTTCCCGGAGATCATGGGCCCGCTCACTTTTAATTTCACTTATCACTTTGGCGCAACACAGCCAGTTCAGATGAATGGTTCGTATCGTGTCATCGCCGAAGTAAGTGATGTGAGCGGTTGGCGACGCACATGGGTGTTGCAACCCAACACAACTTTTCGCGGCAATCAGTTCGTCACGCACTTTACAGTGGATGTGAATCAAGTGCTAGTGATGACGAATGATTTTGAATCGCTCACCGCGCTCACGCGGCGGCAGTATACGGTGCGGGTGATGCCGCAGGTGACGGTGGACGGGCAGGTTGGCGAGTCGCCCTTAAGTGAATCGTTCGCGCCGGTGTTGACTTTTCAATTGGATGGCACGCATCTGCGCCTGATCAAGAACGATCCCAAAACGCCTGATACTTTGCATCCCGTTAAAGAAGGCAATGTGACTTTGATGCACGACGAGCCAAACCGAATCTCGTTTTTCGGCTGGGGGATTGACGTTGAGATGGCACAGATGGCAGCGATTGTGCTGTTGAGTGGTTTGCTCTCAACGCTGATGATCGTCGCCGCGTTGGTAATGACTTCGCCACTGAACGAGAGCCAGCGCATCGCTTGGAAATACGCGCCGCTGTTGGTGGAACTGCATCAGACTCACGAGCCACCTGCGAATGTGATTGAGTTGCAAACGATGGACGATCTGGGCAAGGTTGCCCACGCGCACAACTTGATGATCTGGCACACGAAAGGCGAGAATGATCATTACTATGTCAAGCGCGACGAAATAATTTACCACTATCAAACTAAAAAGGCGGGTATATGATCACGAAAAACTTTTATCGCCTTGTATTGCTTGCACTGTTGATGTTGGTTGTTATCAGTTTGTTCACCGCTTTAGCCGCCGCCAACAATGTGCCGGTCTCCGGGATGAGCGATGTCTGGGTAAAGTAGCTTAAGGCAACCTCAAGGTAATCTCCAGTTACCCTCCACAACAAAAATTCCTTTCGCATTTATTCTTATCTGCAGAAAGGAATTTAGTTTAATGAATACACAAACTTTAACTTGGCGCGAAACTCTGCGCGGCGCCTCTCATCTTTCGCGTGAGTATCTTTTGGCAATTATCTTATCGAGTTCGGTGGCGACGTTTGGGCTGTTGAGTAATTCGCCCGCTGTCGTGATCGGCGCTATGTTGATCGCGCCACTGATGACGCCGTTGTTAAGCACCGCGTTGGGCATCACCTCGGGTTCGGGCTGGTCGGCCTGGCGCGCGCTGTGGACGGTGTTGATCGGTGCGCTCGTGGGGTTGGGTGTGTCGTGGTTGTGGGCAACAGGCGCCAAGGCGGTAACACCGACGATCTACGCTTCGCTCACATCCGAAGTGATCGCCCGCGGCGCGCCCAATTGGCGTGATGTGTTAATCGCTTTAGTCGGCGGCGCGGCGGCGGCATATGCGATGCCGCATCCCCGTTTATCAGCAGTGATCACTGGCGCGGCAATTGCCACGGCGTTGATGCCGCCATTAAGCGCGGCGGCGATTAGCCTGGTGGCGGCGCAGTTCGATCTGGCGAGCGGCGCGTTGACTCTCTTCGCCCTCAACGCCTGCGCCATCATCTTGGCGGGCAGTGTGGTGTTTGCCTCACGCAAAATTTAAATAATCGGTGACAGTCATGTTTTTGAAGTGACTGTCACCTTACTCGATTGTTGTAAAATAATTTTATGCCTACTCACATCCTCGTCGTCGAAGACGAACCCAATTTAGCCGAAGCGGTGCAATACAGTTTGGAACGCGCCGGATACAAAGTGTCGTGCGCTCACAGCAGCGCCGAAGCGATTCTGCTGGCGCGGCAACACCCACCCGATCTGGCGGTGCTAGACATTGGCTTGCCCGATGGCAGCGGACTCGATCTGTGTAAACGGTTGCAACTCAATCGCCGCTTGCCGGTGATCTTTTTGACGGGGCATGATCAAGACACCGACGTGATCTTGGGTTTGGAACGCGGCGCGGATGATTACGTGACGAAACCGTTTAGCGTGGGGCAATTAGTGGCGCGAGTAGGCGCAGTGTTGCGACGCGTGAGTGAGGGCACAGAACCAAAAGCGGCAGAGCGTTACGAAGTGAATGAGGTCGTGATGGATTTGATTCGCCACGAAGTGCGCGTGGCGGATCGTTTGGTGGAGTTACCGCCGAAACAATTTGAATTACTCAAGTTGTTGATGAGCCGCGCCGGTGAGGCGCTGGGGCGGCAAGAGTTAATTGATGCTATATGGGGCGTGGATTATTTTGGCGACACGCGCGCCTTGGATACACACATCCGTTGGTTGCGCGAAGCGTTGGAAGAGGAACCGTCACAGCCGCGCCGCATCCTCACTGTGCGCGGCATCGGTTACAAGTTTGCCGATAAGTGAGCCAGTATGTTTAATTTATCTTTGCTTCGATTACGCACGCGACTGACATTGCTGTTTATCAGCATGATCGTGCCGCCTTTGATACTGATCGTGTATGGCGAGTGGGGCTTCGCCAACACACCCGCGGCGGGCAGCATGATCGTGATCGGTGTCACGTCTCTGGTT
>JACRLA010000375.1 GCA_016215145.1 Chloroflexota bacterium | reverse complement strand
CATCTAACTTCGTTGAAGGCGCGAGATCAAAATATACCATGTTGGTTCGCACCGTCTTCGGATCGATCACGATGCCTTTGATCGTTGAGAGACCTTGCGCCAGTCGTTGCGCGTCGTCGTGATCGTTTTCGAGTCGCTCGATCATTGAAGTCAGTGAGACGATCCCTGCCGCCGCAATGATACCCGCCTGCCGCATCCCGCCACCCAATAATTTTCTTGCGCGCCGCGCCGAAGCAATCGTCTCTTTATCACCACACACCAACGATCCAATGGGCGCGCATAAACTTTTGGATAAACAGAACGACACAGTGTCGGCGGCGCGGACGAGATCGGCTGCATTCACGTTGAGGGCAACCGCCGCGTTGAAGAGTCGCGCGCCATCAATATGGAATCGCAAATCATGTTTCTTCGCCAACGCGCCGACTTGATTCGTATATTCCACTGTGAGTGGTTGACCACCGCAAGCATTGTGTGTGTTCTCGATACAGACCATGCGCGTGATGGGGTGATGAGGGTCGGGTGTGCGAATCGAATCTTCAATGAGATCGAGCGGCAACGTGCCGTCGGGGTTTTCCATAATGGGGACGGCTTGCGCTTGCGATAACACGGCGAGCGCGGCTTGTTCGCCGAGATACATGTGCGTCCGCGCGCCGAGAATCACTTCATCACCACGACGCAGCTGCGCCACCATTGCCACCCCATTCGCCATCGTGCCGCTCGGCACGAACACCGCCGACTCTTTCTCTAGCATCTGCGCCGCCAACGATTCAAGTTTATTTACGGTAGGGTCGTCACCAAAAACGTCGTCGCCCACTTCGGCTTCTGCCATCGCGCGGCGCATGGCGGGTGTGGGTTGGGAGACGGTATCCGAGCGGAGATCAATTACGTCAGACGGTTGATGAGATTCGGGTGTTGTGGTCATAATCGTTTAGGGGGTGGGTGTGACGGATGTGCCACTCATGATCGCTATGAACGACGCGACGAGAATGGCAATGGCAGTGGAGAAAACAATCGAATACCAACAGATGTTGATCGCCCAAGAAACGCAACCGAGTCCGATTCCCCATCGCGCTTGTTGGATGGCGGCTGCGTCGTTGAGTCGCTTGGCGCTTTGATGAACGATGAAGCCCATGATCATGGATACCGCGCCCAACGGAAAGGCGCAATAGTTAAGCGGCACAAACGGCACGGGCGCAAAGAAGGAAAGTAATAAACTGATCACGCCGATGATCAAACTGGTGATCGCCCAAACATTTCTCTGCACGACGCGCTTATCTTCCATCATCCAACTTCCAATCTCTAATCTCCAATCCCTAATACTTCCTCACCAACGCCTTATACGTATCCGGTTCGCGGTTTTGCAGCGTTTGAAATTCTTCGCGGTTGCGGCGCACGTCGTAGAGATCGATTCGCGCCAACGCATAACCTTCGGCGGGTTCGTTAGTCTTTGGATCGATCTCGCCCGCGAGCGATGCCAACGTTTGCCCGCGCGGACCGACGATCATGCTGTCGCCGATAAACGAATACGTCACGTCTTCACCGACTCGGTTGGCGGCGGCGATGAAGCAGGAGTTTTCGAAAGCGCGCGCCATGACGTAGGTGCGCCATTCTTCGTTGCGCGGCTTCTCCCAATTGGCGCAGACCAAAATTAATTCCGCGCCATCGAGAGCCAACGTGCGCGCCGCTTCGGGGAAAGCAAGATCGTAGCCGAGCAGCAAACCGATGTTACCAAATTTTGTTTCAAAGATCGGGTAACGGAAACCGGCGCGGAATGTCATGCGCTCTTCACCTTTGAGATGCACTTTGCGATAATCGCCCACCAATTCGCCATCGGGACCGATCAAAACGGCTGAGTTAAAAAGGATCGACTCGACTTTCTCTTTTGCCGGCATTCCAAAGGCAACATACACGCCAAACTCGGCGGCGCGTTGGGCTAAAACATTTACCGACGCGCCGGGGATGCGCTGGGCAAGATCAGTAAAGCGCACGCCACATTCGTAGCCGGTAGTGATCAGTTCGGGGAAAACGATGATGTCAACTTTTTGGCTTCCACAAATTTTGGCGATGTAATCCGCCATGCGGACGAGATTCTCTTCCATCTCGTTCAACACAGGGCGCATTTGCACAGCCGCAACGGTTACTTCTCGCATGAAAATTTTCTCCTAATCTATAGACGGGGGATGCAATTCTAAAAGAATCCAGTTTCGACGGGCTTCAATAATCAAAGGGTGGTTCATTTGCAACGCTTCAACAGTGGCACGCCCAATATCCGTTAAACCTGTTACAAGCACACCCTCGTCGCTCCAAGAAAAATGATCGCCCCACTTTTGCTGGCGTGGGTTAAACAGTGAAACAGATTTTTGATCCAATGGATCAATAACATGAGTACGATTCGCTTTGTGACGGTTACAGCGTGAGCAGGCTAACGCCAGATTATCCAAGACAGTCTCGCCGCTCCGCGAGAGAGGCAGGATATGCTCAATTTCAAAAGGGATGCCAACTAACCTTTCATCAGAGAGGCAATATTCACAATGCGAATTAGCACGCTGCAATACCGCTATCTGAATATCGCGCGGAATATAAGCGGAGGTCATGCACGCTTCACATCTTCAGAAAAATTGGGCGGGAACGGAATGGTAAAACCGCGTAACTTCAAGAGGGCAAACGCCCTCGCGCGCCGTAATACAGAAAAATTATATTTCAAAATCAAAGCGTCGCTCTCTCGTGTTTCATCTGCCGAAAGCCCGTTTTCCCTTGAACGCTGATTCAGCTCCCGCAATCGTTCCGATTCTTTAGGCAAGAAAGAAGGTTGTGTAGCGTCCCAAAGTGCTTTGTCATTTAGGTAAATCATCTGCGCCAGTTCCGCTTGCATTTCGGCAGGCACATCAGGCATTATTTTTAAGTCAAGGCTTTCCGACAAATATTCTATAACGGGGCGATGTGAAAGCTCCGCCATACGCGCCAGTTTTTCAAAGATGGGTTTAGGAAGTTCAAGAGCAATTGTTTCCATAATCATCATCTGCCTTTCACTCACAAATTATAGCCCATCACTCTTGTTCTCGCCGCAGGTTGAACCGTGACGAAGAACGCGCTTTTTATTTTATCTCTCGCAACTCTCTCAAAACCTTCTCTAAATCATCTGGCAACGGCGACTCAAACGTGCGTTCTTCGCCCGAAGGCAATTTTAAAGTTAAGCGATGCGCGTGCAAGAAATGCCGGGTCAAGCCTTCGATCTTCATTCCAGAACTTTGGCGAGTGGCGTAGAGTGCATCACCCGCAAGCGGGCAGCCGAGAAACCCAAAGTGGACGCGGATTTGATGCGTGCGTCCGGTTTTGGGCTCGGCTTCGACGAGCGTGAAATTTTTAAATGACTCACGTACACGATATTCGGTGATCGCTTCGCGCCCCTTTGAGGCAGGGACAACCGCCATGCGCTGGCGATTCTTGAGGTCGCGTCCAATCGGCGCTTCGATGCGTCCGACTTGAGTCTTGGGTCTGCCCACGACGAGTGCTAAATAAATTTTGCGAGTCGCGCGATCTTTAAATTGCGCTTGCAAATAACGATGCGCTTGATCATTTTTGGCGACGACGATCAAACCCGATGTGTCTTTATCAAGACGATGCACAATGCCGGGACGTGCCTCATCACCCACGCCTTCAATATCAGGATCATGCCCCAAGACCGCATTCACCAATGTGCCGCTAGCGTGACCGGCCGAGGGATGCACCACCATGCCCGCCGGTTTATCAATCACGATGAGATCGCTATCTTCATAGATCACGTTGAGGGGGATCGATTCGGCAAGAAGATCGGTGGGCGCGGGCGGCGGCACGCGCACCGTGATTCGTTCCCCACCCGTCAACCGCATCCCCGTTTTAGAAACGGCGACGGTGTCAACGGTGACGAATCCATCTTCGATTAATCGTTGAAGGTGTGTGCGTGAAAGATCGGGAAGGGCAGAAGCAAGAAATCGATCAAGACGATCACCGCCCTGATCTACGGTGATCGAAATGATGCGCTCAGTCATGTGTGGCAGAGGTCGGGGATGCGGACGAGGCAGTGGCGGCATCCGCAGTGGCAGAGGCTCGACGTTCCTCCAGATGCTCCAGCAACATCAGATACGCCAAGATGATCACGCCAATCGTGATAGAGAGATCGGCGATATTAAAGATCGGCGCGTTGAGTTGATCGTACCAGTGAAAGAAAATAAAATCGGTCACGGTGCCAAACAGCAATCGATCAATTAAATTGCCGAGCGCGCCCCCCAACTGCAAGCCGAGCGCGAGGCGGATGAGATACTGCCCTTCGGGGATGCGGTGATAGTAAAATACAATCGCGCCCGAAACTAAAATGGCGACGACGGTGAAGATGCCGCCCGCTTCTTTAAACATCCCAAACGCTGCGCCGGTATTTTGCGTGTTGATGATCGTAAAAAAATCTGCCAGCGCAGGGATGGGCGCAAACGACGAAGTGAAGTGGAGATTGACGCGGACGAAATACTTGGCAACTTGATCAAGGACAATGACCAGCGCAGCGATACCAAAGAGTAGAGTGTGTTGAATAAAACGTGACATGAGCGAATTGTAACCGATTTATTTGAGTTAGATCGTTTCGTCAAAATCCTTCCGCGTCAAACGCACAAGGATTGGTTATAATGTTTCGTGTTAAGTCATCCTCCCGAAAGTTTTAGAACCTTCGGGAGGATAATAGTTCAAACCTTAAGAGAGTGATTCTATGAATGGGACATCCACTACGAACCGGAATCTTGTTTGGCTCGCCGTTGCCGCGCCGATCTTTTTATGCGCGTTGGCAATTATTGCGGCAACCAGCATGGGGGCGGCATACGTCTATACACAATCCGAAATTACTGGCGCCACTGCCTCGGCGGTATTTGCCGTCAACGCTCAACGGCGTTTGACGCAAACCGCCGTGCAGATTAAAGCCCAAGAAGATCGTCTCTCTCAAACGGCAACGTCGGCGATTCAAAAAACTGAAGTCGTAGCGTCCACTGCCACACCAACTAGCGGCGCGCCACAAGGCACGGCAACACCCACGCCTAGCGCGACATTTGTTTTTGTGGGTTTTACGGCGACCCCCGGAAAAGGGACAATCGTCTTTAGAGAGTGTCGGGGTAAAGAAGGAAGCGTTCAGGTGGGCGACGGTCAGCCACGATCATTGCACGCCTACACCAGCACTACCTATAGCGACATACCCACCGGCAAGTATCGGGTCAAGGTGGATTTTCCGGCGGAGAGAGATTACAACTTTACCGGGGATATAGAAGTTCGCGCCGGAACGCAAGTGATTCCGTTTGGGGAGTGCAAAGATTAGGTTTTCGCCAACATCACCTTCAACGTCTCGCCGTCAAATTTGTCCTCAACGCTTGCCGCGTTTTGTAATTCCCCCGAAGCAAGATCAACGCACAGTGTTTCAGATTTGATGTAGTCGGTGAAGGAAGTGATCGCCTCACTTAATTTTTGGGACGCGGCAAAGCGCACGGTGATGCGGTCTGCCACGTCAAGACCGGCCGATTTCCGCAAATCCTGGATCCGTCGCACGACCTCACGCGCCAAACCTTCTTTGATCAAGTCATCGGTCAACTCGACCTTGAGCGCGGCGAGATAACCACCCTCATCGGCGACGGTGTAACCGCCTTTAGCATTTTGGCGCACTTCCACTTCATCGGGCAACACCGTGATCGACTCACCATTCACCTTCACTTCAACCGATTGACCACCGAGCAAGGCGTGAGCAAACGCGCTCTGATCTCCAGCGAGAACGGCTTTACGAATCGCAGGGAACTTTGAGCCATGTTTCTGCCCAAGTTGTTTCGGCAAGGGGTTGAGCGAATACGTCACGGCGGTTTCAGCTTTATCCAAAACGTTGATCGCCTTCACGTTCAACTCATCCATCAACAGATCGGCGTAGGCTTTGATCGCCGCAAGGTCGGCGGCAGATGGCGCGGCAAAGGCGGCTTCACTTAAGGGTTGGCGCACTTTGCGATTCGCCTTCGCCCGCGCGGCATGACCGAGTGAGGCAGCTTTCATCACCACGCGCATATCGCTGTTTAACTTTTCATCCACGCGCCACGAATGAGTGGCGGGCCAATCAGCAAGATGCACCGAAGCAGGCGCGGACGAATCAACGCTGACCAAGTCACGATACAGCGCGTCGGAGAGAAACGGCATAGCGGGCGCGAGCAATTTGCTCACGGTGAGCAAACATTCGTAGAGTGTGGCAAACGCGGCACGATCCGAATCGGTGGCGGCGTCCCAGAAGCGGCGGCGTGATCTCCGTAAAAACCAATTCGATAAACTGTCCACAAATTTTTCAATCGGGCGCGTGGCATTCGTCACGTCGTAATTTTCGTAAGCGTCGCTCACATCGCGCACCAGCGTATGCAACTCGGAGAGAATCCATTTGTCGAGCGAAGTCAACGCCGCGCCTTCGGTCCCCCTCGCGTCGGGTTTCCATTTAGCAAGATTGGCATACGTGGTGAAGAACGAATACGTATTCCACAACGGCAGCATAAAGTTGCGAACCACTTCGCCAACGAGATCAACCGAGAAGCGGCGTGAGTTGCCGGGCGGGGTCGCCGTATACAGATACCAACGAAAGGCGTCGGCGCCATGCGCGTTCAACACACTCCACGGGTCAACGATGTTGCCCTTGCTCTTCGACATTTTTAAACCTTCGCCATCCAAGATGTGTCCCAAACAGATCACATTCTTGAACGACACGTTTTCAAATAGAAGAGTCGAGATCGCATGAAGCGAGTAGAACCAACCGCGAGTCTGATCCACTGCTTCACAGATGTAATCTGCCGGAAACTGTTCATCAAACATTTCTTTGTTCTCAAACGGATAGTGCCACTGCGCCACCGGCATCGCGCCCGAATCGAACCAGACATCAATTAATTCTGGCACACGCTTCATGGTCTTGCCCGTCTTCGGGTTGGGGAACGTGATATCGTCAACGTGCGGGCGATGCAAATCTAAATCTTTGAGATCGCGTCCAGTGAGTTTAGATAATTCTTCAACGGAACCCACGCACAGTTGATCGCCATCATCATCCACCCAAACAGGCAGAGGCGTGCCCCAATAACGCTCGCGCCCCAACGCCCAATCAATGTTGTTCTCCAACCAATTGCCAAAGCGTCCGTTGCGAATGTGATCGGGCACCCAGTTGATCGTTTTGTTTAAGCCGACAAGTTTTTCTTTATATTTCGTCGTCTCGATGTACCACGTCGAGCGAGCATAATACAAAAGCGGAGTCGAACATCGCCAACAAAATGGATAAGTGTGCAGATACGTGCCGCTCTTAAACAACAAGCCACGATCTTCAAGATCGCGCGTGATGAGCGGGTCGGCGTCCTTCACCCATTTGCCGCGCCACGGGGTAACGGCATCCACGAAGCCGCCGCGCTCGTCCACCGTCATCAAGATCGGCAGATCGTTTTCATTCGCCATCTTCATGTCGTCCGCGCCAAACGCCGGTGCGATGTGTACGATACCCGTGCCATCACTCGTCGTGACAAAATCACCTGCGACCAAGTAATGCGCTTTTTCTGAAAACGTCATGAACGAGTAAAGCGGTTTGTAGGCTTTGCCTTTAAGTTCTTTGCCTTTGTAATCGCCGACGATCTTCCAACCGTCCGCGCCCAAAACTTTGGCGACTAAATCTTTGGCGAGGATCAATCTCTCGGTGCTGCCGTTAACCGCTCTTTCAACTTTTACATACATCACATCCGGGTGAACCGCCAACGCCACATTACCCGGCAGCGTCCACGGGGTCGTCGTCCACACCAAGAAGGATGTGTTCGGTTCATCCTTCAACGGAAAACGGACAAACACCGATGGGTCTTCGGTATCGTCTTGATAACCGAGCGACACTTCGTGATCCGATAACGGCGTGCCACAGCGCGCGCAATACGGCACAACTTTAAAGCCTTGATAGATCAAACCTTTATCCCAAAACTGTTTGAGAATCCACCAGACCGACTCGATGTATTCGTTTTCGTAAGTGACGTAGGCAGTTTTGAGATCAACCCAAAAGCCGATGCGTTCCGTCATGCGCTCCCAATCTTGAATGTAGTCAAACGCCGACTTGCGGCAGCGCGCATTGAACTCTGCCACGCCGAATTTTTCGATCTGATCTTTGCCGCTGAAGCCGAGTTGTTTTTCAACTTCGATCTCGACAGGTAGACCATGGGTGTCCCACCCCGCCCTTCGCCTAACTAGGAAACCCTTCATCGTTTTGTAGCGTGGGAACAAATCTTTGAACACGCGCGCCAAAACATGATGCGAACCGGGGCGTCCATTTGCCGTTGGAGGTCCCTCGTAGAAAATGTAGCGCGGCTTATTCTCGCGTCCTTCCGTTGTTTTCTGAAAAATATTCTCGCGTTTCCAAAAGTTCAGCACATCGCTTTCGAGTTTTTGGGTATCGAGTTTAGGTGTGACAGGTTGAAACATAATAAGCCCTCAATTTCTGATTATTGATTTCTGATTGCGGTTAGTCAAGTAGTCGCGTAGTCTGTTTTAGATTCATCCTTCATAATTCTGCCTTCATTCTTTTAAAACAAAACGCCCTCATCCTTATT
>JACRLA010000154.1:1116-6210 GCA_016215145.1 Chloroflexota bacterium | reverse complement strand
GCGGTGAAAATCTTTTTGATCAAAACACCGCGTTGGGTGACAGTTTCAATTTATTTATTGATGGGCTGGATCGGCGTGGTCGCCATCGGCGAGTTGGCGCGGGTGTTTTCAGTGGGGGCGTTTATCTTCCTCGCCCTCGGCGGACTCTTCTTCACCGTCGGCGCAATCGTCTATGCCACGAAGATCATGGACTTCAAACCCGGCGTGTTCGGCTTCCATGAAGTGTGGCACATCTTCGTCATCGCCGGTTGTCTCTCGCATTATCTGTTGATGGCGATTTATGTGTTGCCGTATCAATAGGGATTAGGGATGAGGGGTTAGAAGGTTTGTAGTGTAGCCCCTTGTGGGCGTTGGTAAGTAAAAGCAGACCGCGTCGGTTTTAGAAACCGACGCGGTCTTTTATTTACGCGAAACTCGCCACTGCTACCGGGCGCGGTTTAGCAAAACTGCGACGATGAAGTTTGATACGGGCGAGCTCATGCAAAGTCTCTGCCGTCAAATAACTTTCGCCGCAATGCGGGCAAACGACAACTGGCACATTTTCAATGATCAGCAAATTCGCGCCTTTGCCATAACTACGCGTCACATATCGAATCTGCGCGCCGCTTTCGCCGCATGCATCGCACGTCAAGGCTTTCTCTTTTTTAGTTTTAGTCGTTGTCAACATAGGCGGTGATTATTTTACGACAATTTCGAATTTTGTTTTTGGCAAGTCTCAACCTCGCCTCTTAATCTGCGGGATTCTTATCTGTCGCGTCTCAACACTTTCTTCTTCCTCATTGGATAACGAAAGCCCCCATTGACTCGAAAATTTTTTGTAGTAAGCTGTTTGCAAATCTCGACGGGGGATTGCGCCGCCTCACTCCCCGAAGAGATAAAGGGTGATGAGGCGGTTTTTATTCAAAGGAGTTTAACATGGCACTAACTACAGCCTATATGAATAGTACAAAAAACATCGAAGGTATATTGAATGCTATGCAAACAGCACAAGCCCCCGAAAAATTCACTACGAGATTCTTGGGATCACTCGAATACAAAACAGCGGCGGATCGTCTTGTAATCGGAGTTCTCAAAGGATTAGGGTTTCTTGATGATGCAGGCGTACCTACAGAGCGTTACTTTAGATTTCTTGATCAAAGTGAAGGAAAACGAGTATTGGCTGAGGGTATTCGTGAGGCATATGATGATCTCTTCCGTATAAATATTAAATCGAATGAATTATCTCATGCAGATGTTAAAAATAAACTGCGAACCTTAACACAGGGGTCAAAAAGTGATGGCGTGTTAGACGACATGGCAAAAACTTTTGTAGAGTTGTGTTCTCTTGCCGATTGGACTACCTTGCCATCTCCTACTGCTAATAGTCAGCTCAGTGAACAAGATGGTGTTAAAGAAAACGATATCCCAATGCCAAAATCACTGCCCGCATCTCTTGGTCAACTTTGTTACAACATTCAAATTATTTTGCCGGCAACTAGAGACCCAGCAGTATATGATGCTCTTTTCAAGAGCCTTAGAGAGCATTTACTCAAATGAACAGCTTTGATCAAATCTATTCATTTGTTTTTCGCGGGCTATTAACAGAAGAAGCCTTAGATGCGAGTGGGCGTTTACGCAGATTAGATTCTGGTGCGCTAATAAATGAAGAAATTGCGAAGAAACTATCTATAGAATTGCTAGATAAGGAAATTGTAGCGCGGGCAATGCGAATGGCTTCGGTTTACACTGCTATTGCAAGTTTTGAAAACTCTGTAAGGCGATTGGTGTCGACTGTACTCCTTGAGCAAGTCGGAGCGGATTGGTGGAATATAAGTGTGCCAAACAAAGTTAAAGAGAAAGCAGAGCTGAGAAGAACAGAGGAGCAAAAAATACGTTGGCATACACCGAGGGGCGATGAGCCTTTGAATTACACTGAATTCGGCGATCTGATTTCAATTATTAATCAAAACTGGGATCACTTTGAGCCTTTCATACCATCGATTGAATGGGCGAGACAACTGACTGGAACTATTGAGCGTTCACGCAATGTAATAATGCATAGCGGCGATCTTGAGATAGAAGATATTGAACGTATAGGTGGTCTCATTCGGGATTGGATAAGGCAAGTTGGTGGTTAACTACTTATCAATTCCATGTATAACCATATATAAACCGCGCTGGCAAAAACTCGAAGAGAAATACCTATGACCATCATCCTCGACAACTACACCATTCCCGAAAAAGGGCAAGTTGAACTCAAAGCATCCTTTGAGATCAAAGTCACGGCGGAAGAGGCGCGACGGAAAGTGAATCGCTGGCTCTTAGAATTTGTCAGCACACAAATGGGCGGCGAGATGCCTACGTTGATTGTAAGTGAGCGCGTAGTGTGGCGTGTGCCTGCCTACATTAGCTTTCCGCATACCGGGCGCGCGGGCGTGGCAGGCTATGTTGATGTAGATGTTGAAACAGGAGCGATGAACAACACGCCCGAACGCCAAGCCGAGATCGAAAAATTCGCAACCGAGATCGCCAAACAACAACCGCCCTTTAAAGTCCGCGAAGCCTCTGTAGAATACCTTGCCAAGAACATCCCGTACGCTAAAAATCTGATCATCACCGACAAGGGTGAGATCAAACCAGAATCATGAATCCGGTAATCTTGCCTGTTAATCACATTCGACAACAGAAGAATGGCGAATGCGTTGCTGCTTGTGCAGCAATGGTTCTAACGTATCTTGGAGTTGAAGCGAATTATTTTCAACTACTCAAGTTGCTGCGTGTCACCGAAATCGGAACAGCCTTCTACCACATTCGGGAATTGGAAAAATTAGGGGTGATTGTCGTTTATAAACAAGGAACGCTCGACGAAGTTCACGCGCATCTATCCAATAATCGCCCGTGCATTGCCGCCGTCAAAACAAAAGAACTGCCCTACTTTGTAGAAGACACTGATCATGCCGTTGTGATCGTTGGCTTGGATGATCAATTCGTTTACCTAAATGATCCTGCCATGCCCACTGCACCGCAACAAGTCTCGCGCGGCGATTTCTTATTGGCTTGGATCGAACGCGATGAGCTTTATGCAACGGTCATAAAACGCGGCTAACGATAGCGATCATAGAACTCCTGAGCATCGGCAGATAAATCTGCACCTACATAAAGCAAAGTCGCCCTACAGCGACTTCCTTTTCATCAAGAATATTTTGCGCTATGGAAACCTGCGTAGGCAGGTTTCGCTTTTTGTTGCCCGCGAATTTACATAGCACCCCGCAGCGAAGCGGAGAGGGTGTTCGCTGGGCGCTTATGCCTTTCCAACACTCCCCGTTATATAATCTCCGCACAATCTGCCATGCCGAGTGAAGCGATCTCTTTAGATTAATCAAAGAGATTTCTCGTCGCAAAGAACGCTCCTCGAAATGACAATTTAATCTCCAATCTCTAATCTCCATGCTGCCTTTGTTACCAGACTTCCGCGTTCGCCAACGCGACCACCTGCTTGAGATCATCCGCGCATTAACGCAACAGCTCGATCTCGAAGTTGTTCTAACGCGCATTCTTGAAGCGGCAACGGATATGCTCGGTGGACATTTGATCTGGCTGGCACGGTGGGGCTGCCGCTTCAACTGGGCGACGAGCTGCTCGGCGTGCTACTTGTCTTTCGCGCCTTCACCACTCCGTTCACTTCCAACGAGAGACAAATTTTGCAAACGTTCACCGACCAAGCCGCCATCGCCGTGAACAATGCGCGTCTCTATCAACAAACGCTCAACGAGCGGCGGCGCGTTGACGCCATACTCGAAGGCTCGGCAGATGGCATCGCCATCATGGATGCGGCGCATACTATCCAACGCTGGAATCGCGCGCTGACAAAACTCACCGACATTCAATCGTTTGAAGCCATCGGCGAGAACCACGACAATTTAATTAAATGGTCGAAGCGCGAACCCGGACTCGATCTGGTTGAAGCCGAGTCAAATGGTTGGGGCATATCGTCGGCGTCACCGTTGTACGTAGAAGGGGATTTGATTAAGAAAGATGGTCGGGCGGTGGCTGTCGGCGTCACCTACGCTCCGATCTTTGATGGCGAGAATCATCTGGTCAACATCGTCGCCAGCGTGCGTGACATCACCAAATTCCGCGAAGCCGAACAACTGAAAAGCACCTTCATCTCCGTCATCAGCCACGAACTCAAAACGCCGGTCTCGCTCATCAAAGGCTACGCCGGAACACTGCGCCGCGACGACGTCAAATGGGATTCGAAAACGGTGCAAGAGAGTCTGACCGTGATCGAAGAGGAAGCGGATCGTTTGACGAACTTGATTGAAAATTTATTGGATGCGTCGCGCTTGCAAGCGGGCGCGTTGAAGTTGAACGTGAGCGAAGTCGCGTTGAATACGATGGCGGAACAACTCGCCAAAAAATTTCAAACGCAAACGAGCGCGCATACCTTCGTGGTAAAATTCCCGCCTGCCTTCCCGATCCTTCACGGTGATGAAGAACGCTTGCTTCAAGTGATGACAAATTTATTGTCAAACGCGATCAAGTATTCGCCCGACGGCGGATCGATCACGATCACAGGTGTCGCCGACTCTGATAAAGTAACCATCACCGTCAGCGATCAGGGTCCCGGTTTGCCCGCCGACGAACTGCCACGAGTCTTTGATCGTTTTTACCGCGCGGATACCGCCGCCACCAAACGCGCGCAAGGCGCCGGACTCGGTTTGTATTTAGCCAAAGCCGTCATCGAAGCGCACAACGGCGAGATTTGGGCGGAGAGCCAACAAGGCGAAGGCGCGAGTTTTAGTTTTAGTTTGCCGAAAGAATAAAAGCATATTGCGTATTTCGTATTGCGTAATACGTATTACGCAATACGAAATACGTATCACTTTAGGAATCTCAATGTATCAAACCCCCGTCACCTGCCCCCAATGCCGCGCACCCTTCACCGCAAAGATCGAACAAGTCTTTGACGTGGGGCGCGACCCCGCCGCTAAACAACGCTTCTTGCGCGGACGCCCCAACAGCGTCACCTGCCCGTCGTGCAAATTTCAATCTGCCATCGCCTCGCCCATCGTGTATCACGATCCGTCTAAAGAATTGTTGTTGACCTACGTG
>JACRLA010000154.1:0-1097 GCA_016215145.1 Chloroflexota bacterium | reverse complement strand
GGGCGCGACCCCGCCGCTAAACAACGCTTCTTGCGCGGACGCCCCAACAGCGTCACCTGCCCGTCGTGCAAATTTCAATCTGCCATCGCCTCGCCCATCGTGTATCACGATCCGTCTAAAGAATTGTTGTTGACCTACGTGCCGATGGAACTCGGATTATCGAAGGACGATAAAGAACGCATGTTGGGTTCGCTGACGCGGATGGTCATCAACAACATCCCTACCGAACAACGCAAAGGATATTTGCTGCGCCCCATTGAGCCGCTTACTTTGCAAGGCATGGTGGATCGCGTGCTAGAGTCCGACGGCATTACCAAAGAAGTGATGGACGAACAACGAGCGAAGGTGATGCTGATTCAACAACTCGTCACCGCGCCGAGTGAGGAAGCGTTGGCGGCATTAGTGAAAGAGAACGACGCCAAACTCGATTACGTTTTCTTCGATCTTTTCACCGCGCTCATCCAAGCCTCTGCCGAGCAGGGAGATCGTGTGGGCGCAGAAAAAATGCTGGCGCTGCGAAACAAAATTGTCGAGATGTCATCGCTCGGCAAACAATCGGCGGAGCAGGCGAAATTATTTGAAGCCGTCGCCGAAGAGCTGACGGCGATGGGCGACAAGTTGACGCCCGATAAATTTTTCAATATGGTGATCGAAGCCAAAGACGAATCGCGAGTCACGGCATTGGTCACGCTCGCCCGCCCGCTTGTGGACTACAACTTCTTTATGAAGTTGACTCAAAAATCGAATCAAGCCGACGACAAAGAGCGCGAGCGTTTGCAGAAACTGCGCGAGACGATCTTAGAAACCGTCGGGCAAGTGGATCAGGTAGCGCAGCAGCAAGGGCAACAAGCCGCCTCTATCTTGCAAGCGTTGGTCAACGCCCCGCCCGATAGAATGAAACAAGCGATCATGGAAGCCCTGCCCGCTATTGACAACACCTTCATGGCGATCTTGAATCAAAACTACGAAGCGGCGACGAAGCAAGGCAAAAAAGAATTAGCCGCGTGGCTGAAACAGATTGGCGACCTCATCATGTCCACCATCCGCGATTCGGCGCGCCCTGAGATAAAATTGATCAACGAATTATTATCCATTGA
>JACRLA010000374.1 GCA_016215145.1 Chloroflexota bacterium | reverse complement strand
GCCGAATTCTGGAATCCCGACCTTAAGATTCACAAAGACATCGGGCTCATCCCCGAAACACTGCGTCACCATCCGTCGGCGAAGCGCAGTGATCATCCGGTGATGTCGTGCGTGGCTGTTGGAAAATATGCCGACGAAATTCTTGCGGCGCAAAAACTGGATGACCCTCTCATCCCCTTTGCTTGGGTCGCCGATCACAATGGCGATACATTAATGCTTGGCACTTCACACGCAACAAACACCATGATCCACGTTGGCGAGCAACGCGCCGGACGAAAACTATTTACACGTTGGGCGCTCACGCCCGACTCAATTGTTGCCGTAAGCTGGCCCGGCGACTCATCCGGATTCAACGCTCTCTCCCCGCACATTCAACGCTTCGTCAAACGCGGGCAGATCGGTACATCCGCCATTCAACGCATCCCGGCAAATGATCTGGTGAATATCACTCAAACACTTATACGCAAAGACCCAACAGCACTACTGTGCAGCGCGACGGATTGTGAGAGGTGTCGTGACCATAGAAATTCGCTTAAGGCAAAATAATCTATATGAACCCATGGAAAGAAAACTACGCCCCTGAAGATTTGGAAATCGTCCTCTGCCCAGTTTGCGGCGATAAACACAAGACACACATCACCATCGAGTTTTCACTTTCTGTTGTGAAATGTCAGGCGTGTGGTTTACTCTATGTGAACCCGCGCCCGCGCGATTCAGAGAAAAACTATTGGGCGCCGACTCGCGCCGATATGGAAAAAAAGTACGGGGCGATCTTTGAAGGGCGCAAAGCGCATGACCGCGACTCTCTCTATCGCAGTCATCTTGACACACTGGCACGTTACCAGCCAACAGGAAATTTTTTGGATGTGGGGACACACTGCGGATTCTTTTTACGCCACACACGCGGACGCGGCTGGGACGCCGAAGGTGTAGAACCGTCACCTGTATTGGGTGAGTTGGCTCGGGAGAAATTTGGGTTGAAGGTGAAAACGGGCGCGCTGGAGTCGGCGGCGTTCCCCGTTGAATCGTTTGAGGTGATCACGTTACTCGACGTGATCGAGCATCTACACGATGTGCGCGCCATGCTTAAAGAGATTCAGCGAATTATCAAACCGAACGGCGTATTCTTCATCAAGACGCCTAACGGCACTTACAATTACTTTAAGCACGTCATCTTTCACAATTTACTGCGCCGCCATAATTACGATTGCTTTGACGCGCGTGAGCATGTGGCTGCTTACACTGTGCCGACGTTGACTCGCTTGCTTAATGAAACAGGTTGGCAAGTGATCGCTTCTATGCCTTCTGCGCCGGTGCAAACTTATGGAAGTCACCCCGTGAAAATTGTGGGGCGTAACATTCTTTATACAGTTGCTCGCGCACAACACGCACTCACCGGGCAACCGGGTCCCTTCGCCACTGACATAATTCTCTTGGCTAAGAAATCTTCCCCGCTTCTCTAAAATTCTCAATCGTCAAATTAAACGCTTGGGCAAAACCGCCGACGTATCGCGCCGATTTGGGTTTGATGGCGTAAAGATCGAAGTCGCCCAAACTGAAACGCATCTCCGCGTCCGGGAATTTTTTTAGATACAAAGATTTGATCGCTTCATAGTCCGAATCCGTTTTGGAAACGGTGACGGCATCCCCTTGGATCGTGAGGCGGGTGAGGGTTTGCGGATCGCTTTCGCCGCGATCCGATTCGTGAATCAATAAGCTCAGGCGCGGGTCGGCGATGAAGTCGCGGGTGTGAATGGCGAGGCGACTCAGGTGAAGATAGAAGGATGTTAAATCGGCGGAGACGGCATACACCACCATCGAGACAAAGGGGCTGCCGTCTCTTAATGTCCCCAGCGCGGCGAGGCGGTTGGAGCGAATGAGAGTTGCCAGTGAACGAAGTGCGTTAGTGTCCATGAATATTCCTCACGTTGAATTTAGGCTCACAATGATACTAAAAATTTGATTGTTCAAAACACTTGATTTCTGGATCAAGATCACTACAATACAACACATTCTTCAACGGAGGACGCCATGTACGCTAAAAACGAATTGATGTTTCCGCCATCGGTCATTCACTCGCTTCGCAACCAACGGGGTCCGGAATGGCAAAAACTGATAGAGCGCGTGCTGACTCTGGAAGAAGATCATCCTGAGACTTTGGCGTTATGCCTGACAATGATCCGGCTCGATGGATGCGTGGAATGTGAGACGGACTCGTATCGAGCGATGCGCGGCTGTTCGATGTGCGCGACGCAAACTCTGCGGCGGCACAAGGGTAGTGATAAAGAACTGCTCAAACTATACAAGACGGCGTTAAAAGATGTAGAAGGATTTTTAGATACACGTCCGAAGCAAAAGCAAAACGGCAGATAGCGGATAGCCTATCGCATAGAGCAGAT
The DNA here is from genome assembly GCA_016215145.1 of Chloroflexota bacterium. GTDB lineage: Bacteria > Chloroflexota > Anaerolineae > Anaerolineales > VGOW01 > VGOW01. The sequence goes on along the minus strand of JACRLA010000374.1, from coordinate 1,399 downwards.
AAGAGCCTCGCTTTCTTGAAAAAGCGAGGCTCTTTATTTTTTGTTATGATCCTCTCGCGGAATGTATTGGCGAATTGATGACAAATAGAGGATGATTTTTTGCGGTTGGTTATGTTAAACTATTCGCCAAGACCTTGAAATTTTAACCCTCCCGAAGGTGTTAGAACCTTCGGGAGGGTGATCGGAGACACATCGGAGGCCCTCCATGCTAACACTTATTGAAAAAATAATCTTTGTTTTTCTCGCGCTGGGTTCGGCGTATTTTGCCTATTTCACGACAGAACGAATCTATCGCATCGTGCGACGCGGAACAGGGGCGGTTGGGTTGGACGAACTGGTTAAGCGCGCGATCAACGCCACGATCATTTTCGTTTCGCAAAAGACTGTCCTCAAGAGAAGATTCTTGCCGAGTCTGGCTCATGCTTTTGTAGCGTGGGGTTTTACATATTACTTGTTAGTGAACATCGCCGACGGGTTGAGGGCGTTCTTCGGTTTTACGCTACCCGACGAGAACAATATCGTCAGTAATCTGTATCGCTTGGGCGCGGACTTGTTGAGTTTAGGCGTGTTAGTGGGCATGGCGGCGTTGTTGTTGCGCCGCGTTACTGTTGGACGCAAAGTGTTCGCCTATCGTGTGGGCGTGAAGATCAACCCCAAGGCGGTGTCGGGCATCAAACGCGATTCGCTCATTGTTGGGTTGTTCATTCTCTTTCACGTTGGTTGGCGGTTTTTGGGCGAGAGCTTTTATCTTGCAGAGAAGGGGATTGATACGTGGCAGCCGTTTGCCAGTTTACTCTCGCTCGTGTGGGAGACTCTTCCGAAAGATACTTTGATCTTAATGCAGCACGCCGCCTTTTGGGGCGCTATCGGATCGATCTTGTTGTTCGTCCCTTACTTTCTCTACTCGAAACACATCCACATCTTCTTTGCATTGATCAATTATTTGCTTAAACCCAAACGCCTCTCCATCGGTCAACTCGACAAAATTAATTTCGACGACGCATCGCTCTCGGAGTTTGGCGCGACACGCTTAGAGCATCTTTCGCAAGCGCAGATCATTGACGCGTATTCGTGCATCATGTGCAACCGTTGCCAGGATGTGTGTCCGGCATACACTACAGGAAAAGTTTTGTCGCCGTCGGCATTGGAGATCAACAAGCGCTACTACTTAAATGAGTTCGGGGGCGAGTTCGCTAAAGGGAAAGAGTCGGCGCCACTTTTGGAATTTGCCATTAGCGAGGAAGCAGTGTGGGCCTGCACGGCGTGCGGCGCGTGCGTGGAGGTCTGCCCCGTCGGCAACGAGCCCATGCGCGATATTCTGGAAATCCGCCGCGCACTGACTCTCAACGAAAATAATTTTCCGCAACAACTGCAACAAGCATACAAAGGCATGGAGCGT
>JACRLA010000398.1 GCA_016215145.1 Chloroflexota bacterium | reverse complement strand
GATGTGAATGATGGCGGGCATGGAGGCGGTGTGTTCCGAAAGTTCTTGCCCCGCCGCAAAAGTGAACAGCACCGCTTTGACTTGATCATCGTTGTAGATTGTGCGGCTGACGATACTGTCTGATTCAACGGTGGGAAGTTGTGACGGCAAATTAAAAAGTGTGTAGGGTGCCATAGTGTTCTCTCTTTCTCATCAGGTATAATCGTTTTTGATGTCTGTTACGCTGTCGCCCGCTTCAGTTGTCGAACTGCTCAAGCGGCTGCCGTTGTTCAACGCACTGTCCGAAAGCGATCTCCTTTGGTTGGCAGATCGCACTCGCGTTGACCATCTTGAGCGCGACGCGGTGATTTTTTATCAGGGCGACCCGTGTGATCGGGTGTGTATCTTGCGGCGGGGGCAGGTGAAGATCATTCATCACGACGAGGGCGGACGCGAAGTGATTCTAGAGATGATCTCGTCGGGCGAAGTGTTCGGCGGCGCAGTGCTGTTCATGCCGCGTCACCCGGCGACATCTAAAGCGATGGAAGATTCGGAAGTCGTCAGCTTCTCCAGCGAGACCTTCGCCGAGTTTTTGTCTGCCCATCCCGATGTGACAATAAAGCTCATTCGTATGCTGGGGATGCGTTTGCATTCGATGATGGGCTTGCAGGTCTTGGCGGGCGAGCGTGTCGAGCGGCGTGTGGCTCACATCTTGCTTAAACTCGCTTCACGAGTTGGACGCCCCGACGCCGAAGGTGTTTTGATTCCCATCTCCCTCTCGCGCCAAGATTTGGCAGAGATGGCAGGCACGACGTTAGAAACCGCTATTCGCACCATGTCACGTTTTCGCGCGCAGAAATTGATCAAGACTTTGCGCGGCGGCTATCTGCTTATCACCAATGAAGAAGCGTTGCGGCAGATGGCAATTAAAACGTAGTCTACTCCGCTTTTTTCTCCTCGGCTATTCCCCGTTTACAAAAAGGATATGTGCCACACGTTGGGGGTGGTGTGTGAGCAATCTTTTTGCCGCAATGGTGGCAAACCACTTCTGTTTGATAACACAACACTTCTACTTCCGGTTCGCCGCACTGAGGGCAGGGAATATACTCCAGATAGGGATCGGGAAGCGGCAGCCCCGTGTGTGGATCGGTGCGCGTGAGGTCGTTGACATCTAATTCATTGTTCAAGTCCGGATTTACCTCGTTGACATCCCCTTGCGTTCTCTTCACGTTTTAACTCCTCAAACACAGAATTACACACCGAGTGTCTTGCGAAGCGCCCCGTAGCGAAGCAGAGTGGGTCAGACACTCGGTGTGTTTGAAACGTTCCCCGGTTATTTGGTGATAGTGCGAATGAAGGCGACGATGTCGTATAGGTCTTTCTCGGTGAACGACGGGTTGCCGCCTTTGGGAGGCATATCCACGCCGGTCGTGTTCAATTTGTCACTCGCCGGGCGACCTTTGCTGACGAACTCGACCATCTGATCATCGGACTGACCTTTGATGAAGGTGCTGGTGGTCATATCCTTGCCCAAGCCGGGGATGCCTTTGCCCTCGGGTCCATGGCAGGCAACACACGTTGATGAAAACTTAGTTTTGCCTGCATCGGCGTCGCCCTTCATTTTTCCGGGCGCGCCCGCTCCACCACCGGAGGCGGCAGGAGTGCTGCTCCCACACGCGGCGATCAACACCGCGCCCACGATGAGCAGCGATAATACATGGAATACTTTGACTTTCATTTTCTTTTCTCCTTTTGTTCTTTGCAGTAAATAATTTTTTTAACGATCACGCGTTACAAGATGACAGATAACATGCGTCGCAATCTTATCATCCTCCCTTGAGAGAATTGTTGCCTAAGTTGCTCCAAATGGGTATGACGCTCATCATGTCGCTGAACGTTACGAATGGAAGAAGGGCGCAGTTATAATGACAACAATGACCACCGATCAACTCCGCCTGTTCCTCGTCATCGTTCATCACCGTTCGCTCAGCCGCGCCGCCGCCGAGCTCGATCTCGGACAAGCCACCGTCTCCGAACGATTGCGCGCGCTTGAAAATGAATTGAGCCTTGAACTTTTTGAACGGCAAGGGCGCGGCGTGTCGCTCACTCCGGCAGGCGAAACTTTTAAACCGTACGCCGAGCGCGCGTTAGAATTGATTCGTCAAGGAAATGATTCGGCGCGCGCCGCCAGCGAAGGGCGCGGCGGGCAAGTGAGTGTCGCCGTCACCGTGACCTCGGGTGCGTATCTTTTCGCGCCCGCGCTCGTCGCGTTCCAAAGCGAACATCCCAACGTCGAAGTGCGTGTGCGCTCGGCACATTCGTGGGATGCTCCCGGACTCATCCTCGATGGTCTAGCCGAACTCGCCCTCATCTCCGGTTCGGTCACTCAACCGCAGATCGAAAGCATCGCCACGTTTCATTCGTCGTTTGCGTTGGTAGCAGGCAAGAATCATCCGCGCGCGACGCAGCGCTTCACGTTAAGCGATCTCGCCCGCGAACAATTTTTAGTTTCGTTTTGGGGAGCGTCGAGCCAAAATTTTTTGGAGCGGGTGAAAGAATCCGCCGAAGGTCAAACAGGCTTGTGGTTGGAATTGAGTCCGGTGGAATTGGTGAAAGGGATGTTGATCGCCGGAAGCGGAGTCAGCTTAGTGCCGCAGATCGCCGTGCGGCGTGAGCTAGCTAGCGGCGACTTGATCACGCTGGCGCTCGCCGACTCTACGCTGCGGCTGCCATTGTGGGAAATCAACTTGATACGGCGCGCGCACCGCCACGCTGCCGCGAACCCCGCCGCCGATGCGCTGACCGAGACGCTGATTAAGGTGTTGCCGACTCTGACGGCAATCTAAAAAAACAACCTCCCGAAGGTCCTTAAACCTTCGGGAGGTTGTTTTTATTTTCGTTCTGCCACTGACACAAACGTCTGATCAGTGGGACCCACATACTGCGCTGCCGGTCGGATGAGCGCGTCGTCTATGTATTGCTCAACCACATGCGCCGTCCATCCCGCAATGCGCGAGACGGCGAAGACGCAGGTGTCGAGATCGGTGGGGATGCCAAGATAGTAGAGCAACGGCGCGGAGAAAAAATCTACGTTGGGGTACAACTCTCGATGCCGCAGCACCGCGCTCTCAACCCCGAGTGCCATATCTACGTAGTTGTGTTTTTTACCTTCGGCTTCTTCCATCTTGCGCGCTTGTTCCAGCAAATGCTTGGCGCGTGGGTCGCCGCTCTTATAGATGCGATGACCGATGCCCATAATTTTTTGTTTCGTGGCGAAGGCGTTGTCTACATAGCCGTCCACTTTATCGAGCGCGCCAATTTTAAGAAGGGTGTTCATTGTCGCCTCGGCGGCGCCCCCGTGTAAGTTGCCTTTGAGCGCGCCGAGCGCGGCGGTGACTGCCGCGTGCAAATCCGCATTGGTGGAGGAAGCGACTCGCGCCGTGAAGGTCGAGGCGTTGAGCGAATGATCTGCCAATAACACTAAATACAGATTCATCGAATCGGTTTCGAGTGTGTTGGGTTTGACTCCATGCAGCATGTAAAAAAAGTTTTCGGCGTGACCCATGTTTGCTTTGGGGCTGACGACGGCTTTGCCTTTGCGGGCGCGATGGATCGCCGCCACGACAGACGGAAATTGCGCGACGAGCCGTATCCCCTTACGGCGAGTCGCTTCCACTGAAATATCGTCCACTTCTTTTTCGTAAAATGCCAACGCCGAGATCGCTGTGCGTAATGTATCCATCGGCACGGCTTTCTTGGGCGTGGACTTGATGAGATCGAGAATGCCTTTGGGAAGTTTTCGATTCGCGGCGAGGTCTTTCTTGAACTTAGCAAGTTGAGTCGTGGTGGGCATGGAACCAAATAGAAGAAGATACGCCGCTTCTTCGTATTCGACGTTGCCAGCGAGATCGTGGATGTTGAGACCACGATAGGTGAGAATGCCTTTGGTGCCATCCACGGATGAGAGTGCAGTTTGCGCGGCGACAACGCCAGCCAGACCTTTGACGAATGTTGGAGCGGGGTTAGTCATGTAAATCAAATCTCCTGAGAATAAAGTGCGGTGAGTATATCATCATGAAAAATGAGCGTCAACAATTTAGAAAATGGCGGGGGAAGAAACCCGTTTTCTTGGAGAAAACGGGTTTCTCCGACAGGCTGCTAGGTGACTATAATGACAACACTGATGAAACGGGCTTTCGCTTTTCTGGCTTCTCTTTTTCATCCTTCACGCCGACCTGTTAGTGGGAGTGAATGGGTTGACATGATGGTGCATGATCTCCGCGCGCCGCTCACGGTGATCTCTACGAATTTTAAAATTCTGTCTGCGCGCGGCGACGATCTTCCGCCGGAGATGCGCCAACGTTTTGTGGCAAACACCCATCTGGCGATTGACCGCATGACAACACTGTTGGACGATATGTTAGCGGTGAGCAAGATCGAGTCAGGCGCACTCTCGTTACGTTTTGAGAACATTTCTCTCGCCGATTTTTTGCGCGGTCATTTAGAATTTTTTGAAGGACAAGCACAGGAAAGTGAGATTCACTGCGTTCTCGATTGCCCGCCCGATCTCTCGGCGCGATTCGATCCATCGTTGATGGGTCGGGTGATCGAAAACCTGATTAGTAATGCGTTCAAGTACACGCCAAAGGGTGGGGCGATAAAAGTGGCGGCATCCGCCGATGGACGAGGGGTTCGTTTCAGTGTCCGCGATAGCGGCAGTGGAATCCCGGATGAATATAGACAGCACATCTTTGAAAGATATTTCCAAGTGCCTGATCAAGTAGATCGTAAAGGCGCGGGGTTGGGTCTAACTTTTTGTCGCCTGGTTGTCGAGGCGCACGGCGGGCGCATTTGGGTTGAAGATGCGGCAGGCGGTGGAAGTAATTTTATGATTTGGCTACCGCGCTGACTTCTTGCTTTCCAAATTCGGCAACCCTCACTATACTTTGTTTATGACGCATCTATCGTTTGCACAAATTCCCCGTCGTCAGGTGAGACTCATGGACCTCAAAGACGTATTTCGATTCGTTGCTCCAAATGTCCGCGACGCGGCAATTAAAGCTGCTGCTCAATTGGATCAGATTGGCGTCCGGTACGCGCTGGCAGGTGGGCTGGCGGTGGGGGCGCATGGGTATATCCGCGCGACTACGGATGTAGATTTTTTAGTGGGTGAAGAAGCGTTCGAGCATCATGGTTCACTCGTTACCTTTAAAGCAGGAGTTCCTATTGAAGTAGACGGCATCCGCATTGATTATCTGTCCCCCGTCTCACTTGGATCGCAATTAGAAGAAGTGCTGGATCATCCTCCGACCAGTGAGGGACTCGCAATTGTCCCGGTGGAGGCACTCATTTACATGAAGCTCGTTGCCAAGCGACGGCAGGATTTACTAGATGTCGTCGAACTGATCAAAGCCGGTGTGGACTTGAAGCGTGTGCGAGATTATTTGGGGCAGTATGCGGCCGATCAACGTCCGTTGTTTGAAGAACTGGTTAACGAGTCCGGCAATGAATAGATCTTTGCATTTTTAGAACGTTGCGGAGGAGCGGCTTTCCATTTCCTTCCTTTCCCTTTATTCCCTTCTTTCCTTTTGTTCCCCTACCTCCTTTCAACATACTGCTTCTTGTAATACTCTAAATACTCCCCGCTCTTAATCGGTCGCCACCATTTTTCATTTGCCACAAACCACTTCACCGTTTTCTCTAACGCCTGATCAAAGGTGTGAGATGGTTTCCAGCCTAACGCTCTGAGCTTGCTCACGTCAAGCGCGTAACGGCGATCATGTCCGGCGCGATCTGGGACGTAGGTGAGAAGCGAATGCGGCTTGCCCAAGATGTCGAGAATCTTTTTTGCCATATCAATGTTGTGCGTCTCGACTCCGGTGCCGACGTTGTAGGCTTCGCCCAATTTGCCTTTGTGCAAAACTAAATCAATCGCTTCGCAGTGGTCAATTACATATTGCCAGTCGCGCATCTGCATCCCGTCGCCATAGATCGGCAGAGGTTGATTCTCCATTGCGTTGGTGGTGAAGAGCGGCACGGCTTTTTCGGGATAGTGATAGGGACCAATGTTGTTCGATCCGCGCGTGGTTGTGACGGGCAAGTTGTAGGTGACGAAATAGGAATACACCAAATGTTCCGCCGCCGCTTTGCTTGCCGAATACGGGCTACGCGGTTCAAACGGATCACCTTCCCGGCTCCGATTCGGCGCGGGGATGGCGCCATACACCTCATCGGTTGAGATTTGATGAAAGCGTTCCAGTTTTAAATTGCGAACTGCTTCAAGCAGAGTCTGTGCGCCGTTGAGATTCGTCTGCACGGCGTCTACAGGATTCATGATCGAGCGATCCACATGAGTCTCTGCGGCGAAATTTACGATTGAATCAATGTTGTATTGTTGAATCGTCTCGGCGACTGTTTTCTCATCGCAAATATCGCCTTGCACAAAGGCAAAGTGTGGCGAGTCTTCGGCGTTCTCTAAATTTTCGCGCCGCCCGGCGTAGGTTAGCTTGTCGTAGACCACAATTTTGTAGGCGGGATACTTCGCCAACATATAGTGAACAAAATTCGAGCCGATGAAGCCCGCGCCGCCGGTGATAAGAAAATTTTTCATCTAGTAAAAGGTGCAGATCGTAATTAGTAATTGGTAATTACCAATTACTAATTCCTAATAACTCTTCACACTCGCATCCATCGGCGCATTGGTCAACACCGTGCCAACGATGCGAACTTTGATCTTCTCTAACAACTCTTTTGCCTGCGCGGCGTGATCGCGCTTGGTATGTCCGGCGCTGACGACGAGTAACACGCCATCAAGTTTGGATGCGAGCAAAGCGGCATCCGTTACGGCGATCACCGGCGGCCCGTCCAAGAGAACAATGTCCGCTTTCGACTTGAGAGT
>JACRLA010000397.1:2720-4016 GCA_016215145.1 Chloroflexota bacterium | reverse complement strand
CGTCTTCATCCTTCGAGTGCCAACTCGGGGTGGGGCGCGGTCATGGCTGCGCCGCGTGATTCGTTCTTCAACAAAGTCGCCAGCGAAGCGCGGGCGCGATGCAAACGACTCTTCACCGCACTGACGCTGCTGTTTGTAGCGTCGGCGATCTCTTCGTAGGAGAGATCGTTCCAGTAGCGCAAGATCACGGCACTGCGATCTTCAGGACTCAACTTCTTCAACATCATTTCGATAAGTTGCGTTTGTTCACGCCGCAGGGAAGAGTCTTCGGGTCCGGGTGTTGGCTCGTTGAGCGCGGGATGCGGTTCTAAAGGTTCGTCGAGCGAAAGCCACAACAGGCGGCGCTTGCGCAAGTGATCAATGCAGTGATGACTGGCAATTGAGAACAACCACGTTTTAAACGAGCGCCCGAGTTGATAGCGATAGAGCTGGGCGTAAGCGCGCAGGAAAGTTTCCTGTGCGGCGTCTTCCGCTTCGCGGGCTTCGCCCAACATGCGGTAGCACAAGTTGTAGATCGGCGTTTGATAGAGTTCCACTAACTGCGTAAAGGCTTGGGCATCACCCGCTTGCGCGCGAGTGACCAACTCAGATTCGCTCATTGTTTTGTGTGTCCGTTTCGTTCACACATATAGTAATACGCAATAGTTTGTTTTGGGTTGCAGAAAAGGAGTGGGGTATTAAATAAAGAAACCCGCTTTTGTTAGGAAGCGGGTTTCTTAGTAGAGGGAATTATTTTAGCGGTGCTGTCTAGTTGGGCGCGGAGCGCATTGATGCCTGCATTGGATAGAAACATTCGGATCAGTAAGCGCGATGTTAAATGCTTCGTCCGAATGTTGAGTATTTAGCGAAAAAAGCATCCTTTGGTGTGACACTGACAACCTCCTTAGGTGCAACATTCCTTCTTAGATACCCTTCACGCGAGTGAATGTAGGCAGAGCGGTTAACCAACTTGTGATAGTGACTGAGCATATTGAGGGCGAATGGGAACATGCCAAATGTCCTAAGTTCATCAGGATTAAGCCTGACTTCTACTACAACAGCATTTCCCATCTTTTGCAATTTCTCGCGAATAGATGACATTTCGTGCAAAGGCATATGAATGGCTTCACCCCCAAAATAGCCAAAGAAATTTTGTGTGCCCCCGTTGATTACTAGCTCGACTGTTGTGTTTTGACTTTTCTGGCGTAAATGGTGCTACTCTGGGAGCTATCTTATCCACTTGGGTGAATGTCTATGCAACTTCCAATTGTTGCGCCCGCGCCGCTTGTGACTGCACATGCAGACGCTTTTCGGGAT
>JACRLA010000397.1:0-2582 GCA_016215145.1 Chloroflexota bacterium | reverse complement strand
TGCCGAATAAGAGCATGGCGAACATTGTCCGCTGTATTCTGGATAGCGCCGATAAGACGAATTTGTCCCGTTTCTTTTCCGAATCACCCTGGCTTCGAAGTCAGGTCAATGACCGCCGCCTCCGCTATTTGCGGCAAAAGACGAAAACCGTGCGCTTAGCGAAGGACAAGTCGGCTCTGGTAGTGGATGATACGCTGTGCGAACATGTCGGAAGTCTATTCGATTACATTGACCACCATTACAATCATGGTGACGGTACCTTCCCATTCGCGCATAACCCAGTCACCAGCCATTTCGTCAGCGGTCCAGTGCGATTCCCGATTGAGCTGCGTTTGTATCGACGGTACGAGGAAGTTACCCAGTGGGAAACCTTTGTGCATAAACACTTTCCCGATCGCGAGATTCCCAAGCGCAAGAAAGAACGCGCCCAGTTCCACAAGCAAGTAGACCCGGTGCTTCAGCAAGACCCAGCGTTTCACGCCCTGGAACAAGACTTTCACACCAAAATCGAGTTAGCGAGTGAACTCGTGGAAGCAGCGATTGGACACAAGTTACCGTTCGGCGTGGTCTTGTTCGATAGTTGGTATCTCGCCCCCGATTTCATCGCGGTGTTGCACCGCCGACATAAGGACTGGGTCAGCCTTCTGAAAAAGAATCGCAATTTGGAGACCAACAGCTTTGTGCTGAAAGATGCCGATGGCAAACGCATTCCTTTGGATGGGCCGCACATTGGTGTCGAAGACTTGGTACCGCTCATTCCCGCGACAGCGTATCGCCCGGTCAAGGTCGGCGACACGACCTATTGGACTTTCACTTTGACCGTGCGAATCCCCGACCTGGGAAAAGTGCGGATCGTCATCAGTTTCGAGAACGCCGAACTCACGGGCAGGTATGCGGTATTGGTCACCAACCGCGTCGATTGGACGGCGTACCGAATTATCGCCACGTATTTGCAACGCTGGCCGATTGAGACTTTTTATCAGGACGGAAAAGGGCAACTGGGCTTGGATGAGTATCGCATGCGCGACGCCGAAGCCATTCGAAAACATTGGTGTCTGGTGTTCGTAGCGTATTCGCTCTTGCATCTGGATTGCTTGCCTCTGTCACCGGCCAAGAGTCGCTCGCCGATTAAAACCATTGGCGAAGCCTGCCGCCAGCAAACCCAAGCACTGATTGAAGCGTTAATATTGCAGATGCACGAACAACTTCAGCAGGGACAGCAAGCCCAAGATATGTTCACGCAATTATTTGCCAAGCAACAAGCGATGGCCGTAGCGTGACTCTGTGCTCGCTATCTGTCAAAACACAACAGTCGAGTTAAGAAAGTAGAGGGCGGACCCAGAGTAGGGTCCGACTCGGCGATGCGCTACAAGTCCTATCTGAAAACCGTCTTGGTTTGGGCTGACGAAACGCCTTTGCCGCAGGCACACACGATACAACCGACGTTACAAAAGTTCTTAGACACGCGGCGGCGGGAACAAAACGGTCAGCTTTTATCTGCCGCGACGCGTCACAAAACTTTGCAGGTCGCCCACCGATTTTTCATATGGGCGAAAACACATTTGACGACTGAGTTTCGCGGCTTACCTATCGATTGGATTGAGGATCTCACACCGGGCCGGCGGCCGGAGGCGGCACCAACCGAGCATGTGTACGTCTCAGTCGAAGAGATTCAACAGATTGCTAGCTTGGACCTCGCCCACCATCTTCCCAGTTGGCGAGATCAAGCGGCAGCCGTGATGTTATTTCTTTCGGGGGCACGCGGCGGAGCATTTAGCACTCTGTCGTTAGAAACCGTTGACCTAAACAAACTATCCGTCCGCCAATGGCCGCAACTCGGAGTAGATACTAAACGGGGTCAGGCTGCCACAACTATTCTGCTCAACATCCCTGATCTATTGGATGTGGTGCGTCGCTGGGATACCTTCATACGTTCCCAACTACCACCCACGGCGATGTGGTACACCCCTCTTATCAGCCAATGGGGAGAATACAAGATGTCAGCCGAACGTCCCGGGAAAAACCGCGTAGGAAATTTGAATAAGGGTCTGCGGAATATTTTCGAGATCAGCAAATTGCCCTACCGTTCCTCGCATAAATTCCGCCATGGGAATGCCGTTTTCGGTCTGCAACGTTCGAAGGATATGGCTGATTACCAAGCCGTCAGTCGCAACTTGATGCACCGCAATATCAGGACGACGGACGAAATCTACGCGGGGTTAGCCCAACAAGAACAACGCCAACGGATTTTATCGCTGTCGAGCAAACCATCTGGTTCTCCCTCACCCAACAGCGATTTATTTATCCATCTACAGACAGTAGCACCCGGAGATATTCCGCGAGCTATTAGTATCTTGGTCGAACGTTTAGCGAAGTGATTAGAGACGCCAATTATCAGCTGGACTCGCCCGCTTATGGACCTCATCCACATCGCGCTCTGCCAACCGAGCATAATGCTGCACCATCTCCAACGTGCTGCGACCCATCAACTCTTGAAAAGTGAACACGTCACCGCCCGAGCGCAGATAGGTAATGGCGAACGTGTGACGAAAGCGATGTGGATGGCATTTGGGCACTTTTGC
>JACRLA010000126.1 GCA_016215145.1 Chloroflexota bacterium | reverse complement strand
ATTTCTGTTCTAAATCTTCAGACGGAAGACGGAAGGTGACGTTCATGCGCGAGCGGCTGTCGGCGCGGGCGTGAGCTTTGTAGAAGCCGCCACTCGCGTCAAGCGTGTCGTAAACCGCACTCGCTTTAGCGGCGTTGTGTTTGGCGATACCTTCCATGCCGCCATTATTTTTTAACCACTTCAACACCAAACCCAAAATATAAATCGAATAACAAGGCGGCGTGTTGTCAAGCGATTTGTTCTCCGCCATTTGTTTGTAGTCGAGCATGATGGGCAGCTTCGGCGGCGTGCGCTCCAGAAGATCGTTGCGAATGATGACAAGGGTGACGCCGGACGGTCCCAAATTTTTCTGCGCGCCGGAGTAGATCAATCCATACTTCTTCACATCCAACGGACGGCTGGCAATATTGGACGACATATCACACACCAACGGCACGCCCACAGGCAGCGTAGGTTCGGTTTGAAATTCCACGCCGTGAATCGTTTCGTTAGAAGTGAAGTGGAAATAAGCGGCATTCGGATCGAGATCAAGTTCCGCTTGTGACGGCATGGAGTTGAAATTATTTTTCTCGGTGTTGCCGACAACGCGCACCTTGCCCACGCTCGAAAATTTCTCCGCCTCTTTGATCGCCGCCTTACCCCACGCGCCGTTGAGGGCGTAATCGGCGGAGCCGTTGAGCGGCAACAAGTTGCGCGGGATCATCGCAAATTGCAACGTCGCGCCGCCTTGCAAGAACAACACCGAGTAATCATTCGGGATGCCCAACAAAGATCGCAGATCGGCTTCGGCTTCGTTGATGATTCCTTCAAAGTGAGTCGAGCGGTGACTCAGTTCCATCACCGACATGCCACTGCCGCGATAGTCCACCATCTCGTCGCGCGCTTGCTCTAACACCGCCAACGGCAACACGGCGGGACCTGCGTTGAAGTTATGGGATCGATTCATTGATGACCTCGTTATTTAAAGTTGAGTGCATTCTATCAAGTGTTACCATCATTTTGTTTTTCGTTGTGATAAAATCTAATCAATGAGCAAGGGAAAACTCTGGACGCAACAAGACAGATACAAGAACGACATTTATCTGACTGCGGAACGATGGAAGCACATCGTTGATCCAGAAAATCATCCCGAACTTGAACCTTACCTAGATCGTGTCCGTGAGACAATCAAACGCGGGCGACGCAAGCAAGATCCAATTCGCCCTAACGCCTACACATACTCTCTTGCCTTCAAAGATTTACCTGATGACAAAACCCACATCGTCGTCGCCGTAATTTTTCGTCTCACTAAAGACGTGCAGGGCGAAGAGCAAAATGAAAAGTTTGTCACTACAGCATATTTCAAAGAACGTGATTGAACAAGGTGAACCATGAAACGCACTAAATATAACTACGACAAAGAAGCGGACATCCTCTACATTTCTTTTGGAGAGAGCAAGCAAGCCACTTATATTGAATTAGGCGATCATCTAATTCTACGAATGGAAAAAGGTAAAACAGGCAAGCCGCCAAAAGCCATTGGTCTGACCGTGTTATACCCTTCTTACTTACAAAATGCAGGTCACATTCCTTCAATCCCGATGTTTCGTCTCAGTCGTCTCCGCCCAGAACTTCGCGCTCAAGTGATAGAGGTTTTACTTAAGCCGCCCCTCATCAATCTGCTTGATACACAGTTAACTCTAGCATCGGAAAAAACTGTGTTGACAAAGTTGGCAGTCGCATAATCCGTTACAACATCCGATGCCAACGGGCATGACCAAAATTACCAATCCCGCTCCGCTTCGCTACGGGGACTATCGTTACGAATTACCAACTTTGATCACCACTGCCGCCGCCGTATCACCTGCCGCGCAGCCGGTGAACAAACCATAGCCGCCGCCGACTAACACCAACTCTTCGATCAATTCCATGCTTTGATCGTGATGCCCGCTACTTCTAAAGCCTTCTTCGTCGCGGGCGCATTCGCCGCAGGCATAAAGCCTTTCTTGGCGCGACCTTGGGCAAAGCTCACCATTTGAATTTCGATCTTCGAGTCCTTGCTAAATTCTTTGGCGCGATCTTTTGTGGTGACGATCATTCCCGCGTTGCCATCCGCCGGATAGGTCTGCCCGCCAAACGTCACCGTGCCGTTGGGTAGAACGGGCTTAAGTTTGGCGAGACCATCAACCGTTGAGGGAAAGATGCCTTCATCATCCTTCACCGTCGCCACAACTTTTTTGCCGCTCGGATTAATTTCAACGGGCGTCACCATGTATTTTTTATGGAAGGCGGCGTCATCTTTGAGCGCGGCTTGATACTGCTCGTAACGCATCAACATCACTTCGTGTTGCTCTTCGGTCGTGATCTCTTCCTCTTTCGCCACGTTCTCCGCCGTTTGGATCATCGCGTTCTTTACGAAGGGATCGTTATTGAAGTTATCCCAAACCCAATCTTCGGCGTCGGGCTTGCCGCCGGGGCTATTTGGATTCGGGAATGTGAGATGAGGTCCGTTTGAAGTGCGGTCACCCGTGATGCACAAAATCGCTTGACCCGATCCGTTTCCTGTTTCAACTTCAAACGCCGCACTGCCCAACGTGCGCGCCGACGTGGCGCAGGCTTGCGAGAAAACGGGACCGGTGATTCCTTCCGCGCCAATTAACGCCGCCAGCCACGGCGCTCCATAGAAACAGCTTTTAGATGGCACGGTCATGCCCAGATACAACGCATCAAACTCGGCGACAGAAATTTTTCTTTCGGCAAGCGCGCGTTTGGCAATGTCCGCCGCAAAATGGATCGGATGTAAGTTGGCAAAATTTCCCTGCCACTTCACGAACGGCGTTGACCAATAACCGCCGTAAGGGATGTAAACGTTTTTGAATGACATAAAATCTTGCGGATGGCATATAGCGGATAGCCGATAGCCGATAGCCGATAGCTGATAGCTGATAGCTGATAGCCATGCGCTATCCGCTACTCGCCATTTGCCATTTGCTATTCGCTATCCGCTACTCGCCATTCGCCATCTGCCATTTGCTATTCGCTAAATATATTGCCCACCATCCACCTTAATCACTTCACCCGTAATGTGCCGCGCATAATCGGAGCACAAAAAGGTGACGACGTGGGCGATGTCTTCGGGTTGAGCCACCCGCTCTAAAACAGTTTCGGAAATTGATTTGTCTTTCACATCTTGCGGCAACACGCGCATCATTTCTGTTTCTACCATGCCGGGCGCGACGGCGTTGACATTGACGTTAAACTTGCCGAGTTCGCGCGCGACGGTTTTGGTTAAACCGATGATGCCCGCTTTGGAAGCAGCGTAATTTGCTTGACCAAATTTTCCGCGCAGTCCGTTGATCGAAGTGATGTTGACGATCTTGCCCGACTTCTGTTCTTTGAAGATCGGCGCGACGGCGCGGATGAAGTTGAAGCAACCCTTCAGGTTCACGTCAATCACCGCGTCCCATTGTTCTTCGGTCATCTTCCACACCACGCCATCTTTGTTGATACCGGCATTGTTGATCAACAGATCAAGGCGACACAACGACTCAAGCGTGACGGCAACCGCCCGCGATGATTCGCTAAACGACGAGACATCGGCTTGCGCGGCGAAAACTTTGCGCCCGATCTTTTTGATCTCATCGATCACTTGATCAGCCGATTGACGATCGACGATCATCACATCCGCGCCGTGCATCGCCAGATCAATTGCGATTGAACGGCCAATCCCCGCGCCGCCGCCGGTGACAAGGGCAACCTTGTTCTGCAAATTCATCAGATGCCTACGGTGATGCCGCCATCCACAAACAACACCTGCCCCGTGACGTAAGAGGCGTCGTCGCTGACGAAGAAGAGATGTGCCGAGGCGATCTCATCCGGCTCTGCCATGCGGCGCAGAGGAATTTTTTTCAACACGCTTTGCAAAACATTTTCGGGCATGCCTGCCGTCATTTTTGTTTTCGTCGCGCCGGGCGCAACACAGTTGACGGTGATGTTGAACCGCGCCCATTCCAGCGCCAGCGTTTTGGTTAGCCCGATCACGCCCGCCTTCGACGCGGCGTAATTTGCTTGACCGATGTTGCCTTGCGATCCGATGGACGACGTATTGACGATGCGCCCGAATTTTTGCGACATCATTTGCACCGATACGATCTGGGCGCAGATGAACGTGCCTTTGAGGTTGACGTTCATCACGGCATCCCACTGATCGTCGCTCATCATTTTCACATCGCCATCTTTCACGCGCACAGCAAGCGCATCTTTATTGATGCCGGCGTTGTTGATCAGAATATCGAGCCGTTTGAAATTTGAAACGGCGGCGTCCACAACTTTCTGCATGTCGGCGCGATTCGTCACACTGCCCGCCACTGCCACCGCTTTGCCGCCGCCATCGTTCACCAACTTCGCGGTTTCGTTCAAACCTGCTTCGTCCATGTCGGTCACGACGATGCACGCGCCCTCTTTAGCAAAACGCAACGCCGTCGCCCGCCCGATGCCGCCTGCCCCGCCCGTGATGAGTGCTACTTTGTCTTTGAGTCTCATGTTCCACCTCGATAGTAATTGGTAATTAGTAATTCGTTTTACGCTGTCATTCCGGGCGAAGCGAGGAATCTCTTTGACTGATCTAAAAGATTCTTCGGCGCGAAGAACGCGCCTCAGAATGACAATTGGAATTTGGGTTTTTGGGGTTTGGGATTTGGGATTTATCCCCGCTTCATCATCAACGTCCACTTGCCCTCGATCACCGCTTTGCCTTCTTGGTTGCAGACCTTCGTCTCGAAGATCACCACGCCGCGATCTGGTTTGGACGTTTCTTTTTTCTCCAACACTTTTAATTCAAGATGCACCGTGTCGCCGAACTTGGTTGGGGCTTTGTATTGAATCACCTGTTCCATCAATGCCAGCGTGGTGCCTTCAAACACACCCGTCCAGTTCGACATACCCGTTGCCATCGCCGCCACCAACATGCCATGTGCGATGCGCGTGCCAAACGGAGTGGTCTTGGCAAATTCCTCATCCGTGTGCAACGGATTGAAGTCGCCGGAGAGTCCGGCAAAGGACACCACGTCCGCTTCGGTGACGGTGCGGCTTTGTGAGGAGAAAGTATCGCCCACGTTGAACTGTTCAAAAGTGAGCCCGCGTGATTTATTCGTCATAGTTCCCTCTTTCTTCTTCAACGGATACTCAAACGGATAAACGGGTACGCGTCGCGCTTTTTCCGCTTATCCGATTCCTATCCGTTGAAGATTAATCTGTTGCGAGCGATCCCGCGCTCGCCGCGTTTTGTTTTTTGAATAACCACATCGCCCCCTGCGCGCCCGCCGCAAAACCAAGTATTGCCCCGAAGCCGTACGCCGCGCCCTCCAGCGGAGTCGACTCGGTGACGATGATTGACGTATCAGGCAAGAAAGTTAAGTAGCGCACCCTAACTGTGTTTGGCAACTTATCATCCGCTTCAAACGTGTG
>JACRLA010000396.1 GCA_016215145.1 Chloroflexota bacterium | reverse complement strand
GCGCCGCCGAGATCGATCAACGGCAGATCAAAAAAGTATTCGCCCGTCGCGCTGTTGATCGGGTCACCCATCGTGCCGCTGTTGGGCGTGTTGCCACTGGTGTTGGTGGAAGAGGGGGTGGTCTGCCCTTGATTGCCTGAGGGTCCGGTCTCTTTACCGCCGACGCAACCAGGTATAACCTTCATCTCCTTAGCGCCTCCGTAGATTCTCACGTCAGTGTATTGCGATCCTTGAAGGACGATTGAGCCGTTTCCATTATTGTCGAGAGTGAATGGATAGTTCCCGTCGTTGGTCTGAACATTAATTTTCGCGCCAGGGGGGCCACCCACTACGGTATAAGAGATCTGTTGTCCTGGAGGACAGCCGGGCCCGGCGGCGGCGCTGCCCACGCTGCTGAAGATCAGCGTGAAGGCGATCAACAAATTAAAGATGAGACGGAGGAGTTTGGGGGACATGGTAAAAATCCTTTCGAGAAACCCACCGAGGGCAGACCTGTGAGGTCTTTAAGACCTCACAGGTCTTAGCGTGATTAATTCCCCAACGTCGCCTTCAAAAAATCTAACGCCAACTGTAACGGCTGTGGGTTCATGTCTTTAGCGATCAACGCCATGCCGTGTTTGTTGCCGGCGTAGTTCGTGGCTTTGTAATTTTTGTTCGTCAGTGGTCGGCACACCACTGCCGACTCGCCATCGCCGTCGGAAAACAAACACCACGCCGGTTTCGGCGGCTGCTCCACCTCTAACGCTTTCACTGCCGCGCCATACTGCACGTTGAGATAACTACCCGGCGAAAAGGCAAGCGAGCCAAGACACAACCCATTTCCCTTTTGCGCGTTGAGATACATGCAGCCATCAATCGCGCCATCCGCGCCGATGCTGGCGCCCATGCTGACGATCTTCTTCGGATCGATTCCGTTAAGTTCGCTCGCCGCCTTCATACCGGCTTGCGCGTCGAGTTGCCACAGCGCCGGAGTCCAGTTGTTGCAACCGGCGGTGGGCGTGCAGCCTCTAAACGAAAATGTGAATACGGCGTAGCCTTGCGTGTTCTTTGGAAACCACGATGGATCGAGCCAAGTTAATTTTTTGGGATTGGGATTCTTGCCGCCTTGCCCGCGATTTTGTAACCACGGCGCGATCTCATCCCAATCGGTTTGGTCAGCGCCGACCCAGTGCATCAACACCACCAACGGCGCGTTCTTCACTGCCGATGGATAGTATTTCGCCGGGAGTTCGACTCCGTCTGCTGTTTTAAATTTGAGCGATTGCACTTCGGCGGGCATCGCCGGAAGCGGAGTGGCGGTGGGCGCAGGGGTCGCCGTCGGTGCGGGCGTGGGCGAGGGTGCGGGTGTGGCTGACGGCGGCACCTTTGTGGGTGTAGCTGTGGGCGGCGGCGCGACCACGTTGCATCCGCTGATAAAGATCATGATACACAAAGTGAGCAATGATAAAGCGGCTCGAAGTGTTGGGCGGTTCATGATATTTTCTCCTCTTCGTGGATCGAATTTAGATTACGACATCTTATGACAAAACACTGATGGTTTTCAATAGGCAAATCCGATCTTAAAACTCAAAGCAGATACATTTGGGATGATTTTCGATTTACCAGTTTGAATTGTCTTGGCAAAGTTGCACATAGCCTGATCAGTGCCGTCGTTGTAAAATCAACGCACAAATATATGCTTTACTTACGCTATCTCAAGTCCGATACAAACGAAATTCGCTACGGTTGGCTAGAAGGCACCAGCATCGGCGCGGTGACGGGAGACATTTTTGGCAACGCTCAACGCGAAGGAATTGTGGCGGAACTGCGCGATGTGAAAGTTCTGCCGCCGGTGATGCCAAGCAAGATCATCGCCGTGAGTCATAATCATCTCTCGCGCCTCACCGAGCGCGGTTTGGAGAAGCCCGACATCCCGTTGATCTCTTTGAAACCGCCGAGCGCCATCATCGGGCATCGCGATGAAATTATTTTGCCGCCGCAATCATCGCAAGTGGAACACGAAGCCGAGCTGGCGGTGATCATCGGGCGGCGCGCGAAGTGGGTGTCGGTGGAAGATGCGTTGAAGTTTGTGTGGGGCTACACCTGCGCCAACGATGTGACGGCGCGCGACATTCAACAACGAGACGCGCAGCTCACGCGCGGCAAAGGCTTCGACACTTTTTGCCCGCTCGGTCCCTGGGTCTCCACTGACGTGGATGCCGCCGATGTGGTGATCACTTGCTCGGTCAATGGGCAGGTGCGGCAGATGGCTTCGACGCGCGAGTTAATTTTTTCCGTTCCTCAACTTATTGCCTTCATCACTTCGGTGATGACTCTTGAACAAGGCGACGTGATTCTCACCGGCACTTCGGCGGGCGTAGGCGTGTTAAACTCGGGCGACAATGTGGATATTGAAATTGAGGGGATTGGCACGTTGAGTAATGTGGTAATAAGCGCGGCGTAAACATAAAATCCCAAAATCCCAAAATCCCAAAATCCCAAAATCCCAAAAACCCAAATCCCAACTTCCAACTTCGAACTTTGAACTTCTAACTTTCAATCATGACTCTTCATTCAAAACTTTCTCATTATTTTTTAGATGGCATGAAGCGAGCGCAAGCCGCCAACGCTTTGCCTACGTTTGATCTTCCCGCCTCGGTGCCGATCAACAAAACTAAACAAGAATCCCTTGGCGATTATTCGACGGCGCTGCCGATGCAGATCAGTAAAGTGGCGAAGATGAAACCAATGGATGCCGCCGCCGTGATCGTGCAGCATCTTCCTAAGGTGGACTTCATCTCCAAAACTGAACCCTCCGCTCCCGGATTTATTAACTTAACCCTTAATCCAACTTGGGTAGCGGCGCAAGTGAACGTGATTATTGGAGAAGGATCATCGTTTGCGAATCTCGATCTGGGGCACGGCGCAAAGGCGCAAGTGGAATTCGTCAGCGCCAACCCGACCGGTCCCCTCAGCGTGGGACGCGGCAGAGGCGGCGTCATCGGTGACACAATGGCGAATCTTTTATCGGCGGTAGGTTACAACGTCACGCGCGAGTATTACTTCAACAACGCCGGTCAGCAGATGCGTAATCTCGGCGACTCATTGCGCGTGCGATACCTTCAAGCGTTGGGCGAGTCTATCCCCTTCCCCGAAGAGTATTATCAAGGTTCCTACTTGATCGATCTAGCGCGCGATCTCGCCGCGAAATACAACAGCCGACTCGCCAAAGAAAGTTGGGAATACTTTAAACCCATCGTCGAAGAAGCGATGTTCGCCAGCATCAAGCAAACGTTGAAGCGGCTTAACATCGAAATGGATGTTTTCTTCAACGAGAACTCGCTTTACGACGATGGCTCGGTCAACGACGTGATCGCTAAATTGCGCGAGACGGGTTACGCTTACGACAACGAAGGCGCGGTGTGGTTTAAGACCACAGCCTTTGGTGCTGAGGAAGATCGGGTCATCGTGAAATCAACGGGCGACCCCACCTATCGTTTGCCCGACATCGCCTATCATCGCAACAAACTTAATCGCGGCTTTGATCTGATCATTGACGTGCTCGGCTCCGATCACAAAGATTCTTTCCCCGATGTGCTGCGCGGACTGCAAGCATTAGGCTTCAAAACCGATGGCATCAAGTTGTTGATGAATCAATTTGTCACGG
>JACRLA010000395.1 GCA_016215145.1 Chloroflexota bacterium | reverse complement strand
GAAAAACGATGCCGACTTACAGCCCGAAGACTTGCAAGTGATCACTGATGAAGTTAAAAAGATCGTCCGCGAAAAAGCTGGACGCGACTACCCCACCGATCCCTACGAACAACTTAATCTGGCAACCGAAGCAGTGTTCAAATCGTGGAACGGCAAACGCGCTATTGATTATCGCAACCACGAAAAGATTCCGCACAACTTGGGCACCGCCGTCAACATTGTGACGATGGTCTTCGGCAACATGGGGCAAGACTGTGGCACGGGCGTGTTGACCACACGCAATGTCTCGGATGGGCGCAACGAAATGGAAGGCGACTTTTTACTTAACGCACAAGGTGAAGATGTAGTTGCCGGAACGCGAACGCCCATGCCCATCAGTGAGATGAAGGTGCAGATGCCCAAACTGTACGTGCAGTTAGAAAAATTCTGCAAGCAGCTCGAGAAGTCTTATAAAGAAACACAAGACATTGAGTTCACTATCGAGCGCGGCAAACTGTGGATGCTGCAAACGCGCGCTGCCAAACGCACAGCGCAAGCGGCGATCCGCATTGCGGTGGAACAAGCGGAAGAAAAATTGATCTCCAGAGTAGAAGCCGTTAAGCGCGTCTCGCCCGATCACGTTGACTTCTTCCTTCATCCGCAATTTGACCCGAAGCAAAAGCGCGACGTGATCGCCAAAGGTCTCAACGTTTCGCCCGGCGGCGCGGTGGGCATGATCGTCTTTGACGCCGACACTGCCGAGAAGTGGGGCAAGACAGATAAGAAAGATGTGATCATGGTTCGCCCCGAAACAAAACCGGACGACGTGCATGGCATGATCGCCGCCAAAGGAATTTTAACCAGTCGTGGCGGGCGCACCAGTCACGCCGCGTTAGTGGCGCGGCAATTTGGCAAACCGGCTGTGGTCGGCATTGCCGAGATGGATGTAAATGTGGAGGGACGATACTTCACCGTGCATGGTCGCACCTTTAAAGAAGGCGATTACATTTCGTTAGACGGCACCACCGGCGAAGTCTTTTCTGGAAAATTGGAAACGATCATCCCCGACTTTAACGATCCCTATTTGATTAAACTTTTGTCGTGGGCGGATGCTATTCGCGTGTTAGGAGTGTGGACGAATGCCGATTATCCGCGTGACGCCAAACGGGCGCGCGAGTATGGCGCAGAGGGCATTGGGCTATGCCGCACCGAGCACATGTTTTTTGAAACCGAACGTTTGCCTTACGTGCAGCAAATGATTCTGGCAAAGAGCGAAGATGAACGCAAAGCGGCGCTGGCGCAATTACTCCCCTTCCAACGCGCCGACTTTGACGGACTCTTCCGCGCGATGGATGGCTTGCCGGTGATCATCCGCTTGATCGATCCGCCGATGCACGAGTTCTTGCCGAGTCACGATGCGCTGCTGCGCGCTGTGGCGGTGTTAGAAGTGCAGATAGAAGATCGTCAGAAGATCATTCAAGAGATGACGGATAAAGTGGAACAACGACGGCGCATGATGGAGAGCATTGAGGCAGTACGTCAGGCGGCGAGCCAAGAAGCGGCTTCGGTTCTGCCCAGTCGTGAAGATCAATTGCGAGACATTGCCGAATTAAAGAAACGCCTGCACGACGAACAGCGCGACGTAGATTCTTTAGGGATGGAACTGCAACAGAAACAGAGAATGTTAAACGCAGTCGAATCCATGCGCGAAGCCAACCCGATGTTGGGCTTGCGCGGCGTGCGGCTCGGAATCCATATGCCCGACCTGACACGGATGCAAGTGCGGGCGATCCTTGAAGCGGCTTGCCAGTGCGCCAAAGATGGCGTGGACGTGCATCCCGAAGTGATGATCCCTTTAACCTCACACGTCAATGAACTCAAAGTTCAACAGACCGCGCTCGAAGAAGAAGCGTTGATCGTGATGAAGGAACAAGGGATCGAAGTGGATTACAAATTCGGGACGATGATCGAAATTCCGCGCGCGGCATTAACCGCCGATGAGATCGCCGAGTACGCCCAGTTCTTCTCCTTCGGCACGAATGATCTGACGCAAACAACGTACGGCATCTCGCGTGACGACGCCGAGACGGGATTCTTAATGGAATATCTTGAAAAAGAAATTTTGCCGGAGAATCCATTTGCCTCGATTGACGAGTTTGGCGTGGGCAAGTTAATGGACATGGCGGTGAAAGCCGGACGCAGCAAACGCCCCGGGCTCGAAGTGGGAATTTGCGGTGAGCATGGCGGCGATCCAAAATCCATCGCGCTGTGTCACAAGATCGGTTTGAATTACGTTTCGTGTTCGCCGTTCCGCGTGCCAATCGCAAGGTTGGCGGCGGCACACGCGGCAATCGGCGCGGCAGATTTGAGATGAGATTCAGAAAGCGGGTTCCTTGTAGAAACCCGCTTTCTTTTTTGGGTAAGTCCATCGGTATTGATAGTGTTGTCATTAACAACACCTGACAGGTCTTGCTGAATTTAAAGTACGGCAACTTATAAACAGACCTGTCAGGTGTGGTGGTGAACTCTTGGCAATGAACCACACCAAATACTTCTCCCTCCTCAGCCCGCGCTGGCGCAAAGTGTTAGGCGATCTGTGGAGCAACAAACTCCGCACGTCGCTCGTCGTCCTGTCCATCGGCGTTGGAATTTTTGCGATGGGCACGGTAACGAGTCTCTACATCATTTTGCTCAACGACATGAACGCCGATTATCACGCGATCAATCCGCAAAGCGTGATGATCGGCACCAGCGGCTTCAGCGACGATCTGCTGCACTCGATCAGCCGCATGGAGGGCGTGAAAGATGTTGAAGGGCGCACGGGAATTTCCGCGCGCGCGTCGGTAGCACCTGAGAAGTGGTACACGATCAACATCACCGCCATCCCGCCGTTAAGTGAGATGAAGATCAACCGCTTGCGATCCGATTCACTGCCCAAGGAATTAAACGATCACGAGATTCTGATCGAGCGCTCGACCCTGCCCATCTTCCCCGTCAAACAAGGGGATGCCGTCACCGTTGAATTGCGCGACGGCACCAAGCGGCTGTTGCGCGTGGCGGATGTGGTGCATGACGTGTCGGGCTTCCCCGGAATTTTGCTGCAACAAGTTAACGCGTACGTGAATCTGCCGACAGCCGAATGGCTCGGCGGCGGAAAAAATTTTGATCGGGTGATCTTCACGCTGACTGAAAAGCAAGGAGATGAGTCACACATTCGCGCCGTGACCAAATCAATCACCGACAAGTTGGAGAAAGACGGACGCCAGATCGTGGTGATGTACGTGATTCTGGTGATGGGCTTTGGGTTGTTGGCGCTGCTCGTCGCCGTGCCTGCGGCGATGTACATGACGAATGATCTCGCCAGTGGCTTTGCCAACTTTTTTAACTTTAACTTGGCGACGACTAACGGGATTCGTTACCCAACTGAATCATTGATTTTGCAAATCGTGTTGGCGCTGCTCACGCCGGTGTTGGCGGCATTCGCTCCGGTTTGGAGCGGCACGCGCGTCTCGGTGCGTGAAGCGATCAGCGAGTATGGGTTGGGCAAAGGGCGATTTGGCAAGAGTCGGTTTGACCGCACGTTGGAACGCATCAACTTTTTCTCGCGCCCGATCTTGATCTCAATCCGCAATACGTTTCGGCGCAAGATTCGTCTAACGATCACCTTGCTCACGCTCACGCTCGGCGGGGCGATCTTTTTGGCGATTTTAAATTTTCAGGGTTCGCTGGCGATTGCCATTGACGAAGCGTTGGGCTATTTATTAACCGATGTCAATGTGGCGTTAGGGCAATCGTATCGCATTGAGAAGATCACGCAGATCGCCATGAGTTCACCCGACGTGGCGAAGGTTGAAGCGTGGGGAGAGCTTTCGGCTCAACTCCTCTCACCCGATAAAAAGACCAACTCTCAAGTGATCATCTTCGCGCCGCCAAACGATTCGACGTTGATCAAACCGGTGCTGCAAGAGGGTCGCTGGATCTTGCCGGACGATGAAAATGCGGTTGTGATGGGTCCACAAATGATCATCCAACGCCCCGACCTCAAAGTGGGCGACACGGTGATACTTAAGATCAACGACAAGGAATATGATTTTAGAATTGTCGGACTGTATAAGTTGTTGGGCAACGTAGAACCGCCGGTGCTGTATGCCAACAGCGATTACGTTTCTAGAATCGGCGGCTACGTGGGACGCAGCCCGAGCTTCCGCATTGCGACGCACAAACACGACGACGCCACTCAAGAGCGCGTGGCGAAAGAGATAGAAACCAAGTTAAAAGACTCGGGGGTTCAAGTGCAGCAGGTGATCACCGGCAGTTACATTGTCAACGTCAACAACAGCATCAATGCTTACTTTGTTTTCTTTGCCATGATCATGGCAGTGCTGAGCGCGGTGGTGGGCGGCTTGGGCTTGATGGGAACGATGAGCATGAACGTCATCGAGCGCACGCGTGAGATCGGCGTGATGCGCGCGTTGGGCGCGAGTGATTTGGATGTGCTGAAGTTGGTGATCACCGAAGGCATGATGATCGGCATCTTCAGTTGGGCGCTCGGCACGCTGGTCGGGCTGCCCATCACGTATTTCTTTGACGTGGTCATCGGCTATGCCTTTGTGCGCGCGCCGATGCCGTTTGTGTTTTCGGTGTGGGGCTGTGTGGTATGGTTGATCTTCGTAGTGATCATCGCCGCCATCGCCAGCGCCATACCGGCGTGGAATGCTTCGCGCTTAACCGTGCGCGATGTATTAGCGTACGAGTAAATTGAACAGTGTGGTTACTCAGTCGCTTTAACACAAGCAAGAGAAAACCGCAAAGACGCAAAGGTCGCAAAGTTCTTTTGTAATTCCCCTTCGCGTTCTTCGCGCCTTCGCGGTGTGTTCTGGTTTAGGTTGTGCAGTTACCAAAGAGGCTACTATGAACTCTAACTTCGAATCATCTCTCCGTCTTTTCTTCAAAAAATTTCTCAACCCGTTTATGTTGATAATGTGGCGACTCGGTTTGGGACCCGCCCTAAACATCTCGCCCCAATATGGCGGGCGCATCATGGTGTTGACTCACATCGGGCGCAAGAGCGGACAACTGCGGCGCACGCCGGTTAACTACACCGTCTCCAATGGCGAACTGTACTGCCTCGCCGGATTCGGATCGATCTCCGATTGGTATCGCAACATGCTAAAGAATCCAAACGTGGAAGTATGGTTGCCAGATGGTTGGTGGCGCGGGGTCGCGGTAGAGGTCGGCGACGATCCGAGTCGGCTGTCGCTGGTGCGGCAGTTGATGATAGATAGCGGCTTCGCGGCGCACGCCTTTGGACGAATCGATCCGCACACGATCAGCGATGAAGAGTTGGAACAAATCTCAAAACCGTATCGCCTGATCCACATTAAACGCGAAGAGGCAAGAACCGGGAGCGAAGGTCCCGGCGATTTGAGTTGGGTGTGGATCGCGGCGACAGCGATTTTGTTATTTTTCTTTATCAGGCGAAAACGCTAAATGGGACCTCAGCCCATTGCGCGCAAGAGTTTAAGTTGGCAACAGACATTCGTCGCTCTCAAACATCGCAACTATCGTTTGTGGTTCATCGGACAAACCGTATCGCTCATCGGCACATGGATGCAAACCACCGCGCAAGGTTTTTTGATCTTTCAACTGACTCACTCTTCGGTCTATCTCGGTTACGTCGGTTTTGCTTCGGGGTTGCCTTCGTGGTTGTTCATGTTGTATGGCGGCGTGATCGCCGACCGTGTGCCGCGACGGAATCTGATGGTCATCACGCAAAGTGTGATGATGATCTTGGCGTTCATTCTGGCAACGCTGACGTTCCTCAACATCGTGCAGCCATGGCACATCATCCTCTTGGCGCTTCTGCTTGGCACCGCCAACGCTTTCGATGCGCCGGCGCGGCTGGCGCTTGTGCCGGAACTGGTTGAGCGTGAGGATTTGAGTAACGCCATCGCTCTCAACGCCAGTATGTTTAATTTGGGGACGGTGATCGGACCGGCAATCGCCGGAGTGGCTTACGCGCTGGCGGGTCCCGCGTGGTGCTTCACCTTGAACGGCATCTCTTTCATCGCCGTCATCGCCGCCTTGCTTCTTATGCAATTGCCTCCTCACATCTTCAAGGCGCGAACAACTTCGGCGTTGAGCGACATCAAAGAAGGAATCCGCTACATCCTTACCAACGACATCATCCTCACCGTGATCACTATTGTCGCCGTCACTACTCTCTTCGGGTTGGCGCTCGTCACGTTGATGCCCGCTTGGGCGGTTAAGATTCTCGGCGGCGATGCCACCACGAACGGTTGGCTGCAATCGGCGCGCGGCTTGGGCGCTTTGGGCGGGGCGTTGATGGTGGCAGCACTTGTCCACTTTAAGGTGAAGGGAAAGTTAGTCGCCATCGGCAGCTTTGTCTTGCCGTTGTGTTTGTTACTATTCACGTTCATGCGCTGGCTGCCGCTCTCGTTAGCAACGCTGGCGGGAGCCGGTTTGGGAATGATCATGATCTTCAACTCGTCGAATGCTCTGGTGCAATCGCAAACACCTGACGAACTGCGCGGGCGCGTGATGAGTGTGTATTCATTGATCTTCTTTGGTTCAATGCCGTTGGGGGCGTTGTTAGCCGGAAGCCTGGCTGAGTTTATCGGCGAGCCGCTGACCGGTATACTCTGTGCAACGATCGTGTTGATCTTTGCCATAGTCATCTGGGTATTTGTCCCAAAACTGCGCCAATTGGAATGAGTGAAGAGCAATTGACAATGACGTTTATCACTTGCGAGATAAAGTTAAAAAAGAGTATGCTGATCGCAGAATAAGATTTGGGTGTGTTTCAAATGAGTTGAAGGAAAGAACGTCCCGAAGGTTTTGTCGAGAAAATTTTGTCGTTTTAGCCAACCTTCGGGACGGTTTCAACTGAAATGAAACGCACCCATAAGATTTATGGGTGTTGAAGTAATTGGCACTATCGCCGAAAGGAGGATTGCCATGAACACCACACAACTTCCCCGTCACAAACCAAGTCCGCTCGAAGGCGTGCTGGCACTGCTCGCCACCGTTCTCGTATTTGCCACCCTCTCGCTCAACGAAACAGCGCTGCACCTCAGCTATCGCGAGACGCTCGTGTTGCTCTTGCTGATCGGTTACGCCTTATGTCACGTCGCCAAGATTCATGATCGGCAAGCGCAGATCAAATTTTCATTTGGGCATCGTCTCACGTTATCGTTGCTCGGCATCATGAGTGCCATCTTCGTCGTCGCCCACCTCTTCGGTTTCGATCTGCCGATGGTGAAAGATGATCGTCAAGCGTTGGTGATGCTGGCGGCGACGATGTTGGTGAAGTGGATGTTGACGGCGGGGCAGAGGATGGCAAAGTAGTCCTCACCCCCAGCCCCTCTCCTGAATTGACAAACACAATTCTGGAGAGGGGAGTCTTCTCCCCCTCTCCAGAAAATGCCTTTGGTTTTTATTTTCGGGAGAGGGGGTCGGGGGGTGAGGAAAATGTGGTAAAACATCCCCGTGTCCCTCCTCTCCGCCCTCGCCCGCCGCGACTCTCTCCTCAATTCAACTCACACCGATGCCTATCGCCTCATTCATCGCGCCGCCGATGGATTCCCCGATCTCACCGTGGATCGCTACGCCGATGTTTTGATCGCCAACCTTTACAGCGCCGGACTCAAGGTGACGCCGCCTCTCCACCTGTTGCGTGAGATCGCCGAAAAGACTCACACCCGATCCGTTTACGTTAAATATCGCCCGACTGAGGCAAGCAAACTTTCCAAAGCGCAACTTGATTCACTCGCGCCGCCCACACCGATCAT
>JACRLA010000394.1 GCA_016215145.1 Chloroflexota bacterium | reverse complement strand
TCTACCTCGATGACACCCCGGCGATCTCGGCCTTGGAGTTACGCACCAAGTGTCGCCGCTTGCACAGTGAGATCAAACTTGATCTGGTCGTCGTGGACTATTTGCAGTTGATGACCAGCGACTCGCGCACCGAGAACCGCGTTCAAGAAGTCTCTTACATCTCGCGCAACCTCAAAGCCCTCGCCCGCGAACTTAATGTTCCCGTTCTCGCTGCCGCGCAACTCTCGCGCGCAGTAGAACAACGATCTGGGCAGAGACCGATGCTTTCGGATTTGAGAGAATCCGGTTCCTTGGAACAAGATAGTGATGTCGTCATGTTCTTGCATCATCCCGATGAATGGGACGATCAACCCGACAAAAAAAGCGTCACCGAGATCATGGTCGCCAAACACCGCAACGGTCCCACCGATTCGGTTAATTTAGTTTTCTTAGAATCGTTCACAAAATTTGTGGATGCGGAAACAAGGACATTAAGGGCAGAGTGAGTCTTAATCCGTATTGCGTATAGCGTATTCCGTTTACGCAATACGAAACACGCTATACGCTATCAGCCATTCGCCATTTGCCATCCGCCATGAAAGGTTTCTCCGGTTTCCCTGCTGGCAAAGTTCGCACCATCCCGGTGCCAGATCAATTCTTCACCGATCTGCTGACGCAGATCGATCACTTGGGCGAGCTCAAGGTGACGCTGTATTGCTTTTGGCGTTTGGCGTTGAAGGATGGCAAGATTCGTTACTTGCGGTTCAACGAGATCATCGCCGACGAAAATTTTATGGCGAGTCTCTCGCGTAACGCGCGCGAAGCGGGAGAGATGTTGAAGGATTCAATCGAGCGGGCGGTGGCGCGAGGAACGTTACTGCACGTTCAAGTGGAAAGCGCGACGGGCGTTGAAGATTTATATTTTGTGAACACGCCCAAAGGTCGCGCCGCCGTTGACGGCGTCACCAAAGGTGAATGGCGACCCACAACGGATGACGGCATCCCCGTAGAGGTGTTAATTGATCGCCCCAACATCTTCACTCTCTACGAACAAAACATCGGACCGCTCACGCCGCTCATCGCCGATGAACTGCGCGACATCGAATCAAGTTATCCGGCAGAGTGGGTCGAAGAAGCGATCAGCGAAGCGGTGCAGAACAACGCGCGCTCACTGCGATACGTCTCGCGCATTTTAGAAAATTGGAAAGCGAAAGGCAAGGTTGACAGTGGAAAGAGCAGAGGCAACACTGAAAAGAATCGCCGAAAATACCTCGACTACCTCGACGAGTAGTTCCAAACCTTCGGGGAGTTTGCCGGGCGACCCGAACTGCCCGCATTGTCACGGCGTGGGTTACGTGCGCGACGATGTGCCGTTGGGTCACGCTAACTTTGGCAAACTCTTCGTCTGTTCGTGCCGTCTGGCAGAGGTGCAAGAGGCGCAGAAAAAATATCAACTCGAGGTGTCGAGTCTCGGTGGCTTGGCGGCAAAAACTTTTGAATCGTTTAAACCCGAAGGTCACGCCGCCAACCCGCGCCAAAAAGCCAGTCTCAAGTTGGCGTTTGATCAGGCGCAGAAGTATGCCGAGTCGCCGCGTGGTTGGTTATTGCTTCACGGCGGTTACGGTTGCGGCAAAACTCATCTCGCCGCCGCCATTGCCAACGCGCAGTTGGCGCGTGGTGGTGAAGTGATGTTCGTCAACGCGCCCGATCTGTTGGATCATCTGCGTGCTACGTTTGGTCCCGCCTCAGAAGTTTCGTACGATGATATGTTTGATCGCGTGCGCAACATTCCGATGTTGGTCATTGACGATCTCGGCGCGGAGAGTCCGACGCAGTGGGCGCAAGAAAAGTTCTACCAGATTTTTAATCACCGTTATAACGCGGGATTGCCGACGGTGATCACCTCGAATGTTGAACTGGAACGGATCGAACCCCGCTTGCGAAGCCGCCTGGTGGATATGGACTTGGTTCGCAAAATTCTCATTGAGGCGCCCGACTTCCGCCGCGCCGATTCGAATGAGCCTGATCTCTCTTCACTTGAACATCATCGCAACCAAACATTTGAATCATTTGACGCGCGCAAAGGCGAGATACCGCCCGAGCAACAACGCCCGTTGATGAAAGCCTACGACGAAGCGCAAGACTTCGCCAAAGAACCGAACGGCTGGATCGTTTTCACCGGCGGGCATGGTAGTGGCAAGACTCATCTCGCGGCGGCGATTGCTAATTACTGCAATCGGCAAGGTCAGCCGGTATTGTTCGTCACCGTTTCTGATCTACTCGATCACCTGCGCGCAACCTTCAGCCCCGATTCGGTGGTGCGTTACGACAAACGATTCATGGAAGTGAAAGCGGCAGCGTTGTTGGTGTTGGATGATCTTTCGATTGAGTCGGCAACCCCTTGGGCGCGCGAGAAGTTGATGCAGTTGGTGGATTATCGTTACGTGGCAACCATGCCTACCGTGATCACCACTTCGGCAGATAAAGATGAACTCGACGATTGGATGCAGAGTCGTTTGCTCGACCCGCGCCTCAGCACGATCTGCCCCATCACCGCGCCGATCTATAAAGGTGGTAAGGGGGCGGGGAAGAGGGGTAAAGGGAGACAGGGAAATAAGTAGACAGGGAAAAGAGTCTTTGCTTATAATTGATGTCAGGAGCGACATGATGATCCTTAACGACATTGTCCAAGATATTTATACTTTAGAAGATGAGATGCGTATCTACGAGCGCAAGTATGGCGTGTTGTCAGAGACGTTTTATCAATCATATGCGGCAGGTGAAGAACCGCTCGATGAGTCGTGGGTGCGTGATTGGACGGCATGGGCAAGCGCCTATTCATTGCATACAAAACGGCGCAAGCAATATGATGTCGCAGTTAAAGAAATGCGCGCGACTATGAAATCTATGATTGACGTTATTGCCCAAACTGCTCGCCATGACCCCATTCGAGTCTCTGCGTGATTACGAGCTGTTCGTTTATAGCTTGCAAGAGCAATTTCCATCAGTGCGCCGTTCTACGTTGGTGTTGGCGCAACGGGGTCGTTTGTTTGCCGAATTAACAGGTGAGTTGTCGTTCGATGATGGATATCGTTTAGAGATCTATGAACGATTAGCGTGGGAAAGTGAATCAATCTCTATTGAAGGCTACAGCTACGAAGCATGGCACAATGCCGAAAAGATTTATTGGTACGATTCGCAACCTCATCCAAACATTCCTGAACTTGCTAGCACAGACCCTCATCACAAACATATTCCTCCTGACATTAAACATAATCGTATTCCTGCTCCCACTCTTTCGTTTACCTCACCGAATCTTTCTTTCCTGATTGGCGAAGTAGAAATGCTGATAAGTTCAGGGTCAGAATCAGAATGACATGAAATAGGATTTTTTGTGATCTACATTCCGCCCCTGACTCTTTTCACCCTCTTCTGGCTCATCGGCATCGGAGTTGCGCCGCTGATTGAAGTGTCAGTGTGGGTGTGGGTCGCGCTGGGGAGCATGGCGGTTCTCGCGGCGGCAGTGAGTCGCAATTATGTGATTGCTCGCGCGGCGCTTATCTCTTTCGCCTTTCTCACATTCGGCGCTGCGCGGTATCTCTCCTCACAACCTTCCCTTCTTGATCCAAACTTTATAGCCAGTTACAACGACGGCGATGCCCTCACGATTGAGGGCATTGTCGTTGATGAGCCAGACGTGCGCGACGTGGCGATTAATTTGCGCCTACAAGTGGAGAGCGTGCGCGTGAGAAATTCAGCGCGTGAAGTGGAGGGGGTCGTTTTGATTCAAGTGCCGCGTTATCCGCCGATTGAATATGGCGCGCGGGTGCGGGCTTTTGGCGTGCTGCAAACGCCGCCCGCCTTTGAAGATTTTTCGTACCGCGATTTTTTGGCGCGGCAGGGAATCTATTCGACGATGTACCGCGCGCGAGTGGAAGTGGATGATGGTGAAGCGAAAGATTTTTTCACGCGATTGCGCGTGATGATCTTCAAACCGATCTTCATATTCAAATCGCGGGCGATTGAATCCATTTTAAAAACTTTTCCTGAACCACAAGGCGCGCTCATCAGCGGCATCTTGCTCGGCGTAGATTCCAACATCCCCGAGTCGTTGCAGAACGCTTTTCGAGTTACCGGCACGTCGCACATCGTCGCCATTTCGGGATTCAATATCAGCATCATCGCCGGAATCGTCAGTTCGTTGTTCCGAAAAATTTTCGGCGAGCGTCGCGCCATTCCGTTAGCCATCATCGCTATCGCCGTGTATTCGATCATGGCGGGGGCGAGTGCTTCGGTGGTGCGCGCGGCGATCATGGGATCGTTGGTCCTGTTGGCAAATGGATTCCGGCGACCCACCTACGGACTCAACTCGCTGGCGGTTGCCGCCTTGGTGATGACTCTGTTCAACCCCAACACGTTGTGGGATGTGGGCTTTCAATTAAGTGCGAGCGCGACTCTCGGTTTGATTCTCTACGCCGAACCG
>JACRLA010000393.1 GCA_016215145.1 Chloroflexota bacterium | reverse complement strand
TGGTCTTAAGACCTCGCGGGTCTCTAAGACCCGCGAGGTCTAGAACCAACGTCAACCCGGGATTCGATTCATCCGCAAACTCTTTGCTCATCAAATGATTCGTGCGGGCAACCGTGCGCCAGTGAATGTGGCGCGGCGAATCACCGATGCGATAGGCGCGCACGCCGATTACTTCGGTGCCGATGCCCGCGCGCTGCGTGACAAGCTGCGCCGCCGGTTGACGATCTAAGAGGGAGAGTCGGAGCAACCGTTTGACTTCGGGATAGATCAAGATCGGAGTCGGTTGATCAAGATCACGTTTACATTCAAAGAGTCCAAACGGCGCGCGTGACGAAAGTTTGAGAGGAGGGAAACGATGCACGCCGCGTCTATCGGCGATGACGGTGTAATTAAATTGCGCGGTTTGGTTTTGTGTGAGAGATGGGATAAATAATTGTAGAGACGTTGCACGCAACGTCTCCGCCACAGGCGCGGCGAAGGGGCAGGATTCGGCGGCGCGAATAAGTGAGGTGGTGGATCGATTCGCGTTGCCAAGAGTCAGTTGGATGTTGATCTCATCGCTTTCGTAAAATTCTTGATCTAAACCGCTGAACGCTGAAGGCGCTGAGTTAACTGATGTGCGCTGATTCTCTTTTGCGAGGGAAGCGAACAAACGTGAGGCGGTGATGCCATGTAATGTTCCGCGATTGAGCCACCACGAGGCGAGCAACACGCCCGCCACAATCGCCGACATAATATAAATCCAGCCGACCTGTGTTTGGTTAGCGAAAAGGTAAAGCAAAACGGAAATGATCAGGAAAGATAATGCTCGCTGGGTTGGCATTGTGAATCGTATTGCGTATTCCGTATTCCGTTCTACGCACTACGCAATACGGAATACTTTACTCAAGCGGAATTTTTGTTTCGCTCAACACCTGCCCCACAATCTCCCGCGCCGTTTCGGGTCGGCGATCACGCGAGAGGAGGCGATGCGCCATGACGGCCGGCGCGGCGAGTTTAATGTCGTCGGGTGTGACAAAGCTGCGCTGGCGGATCATGGCAATCGCTTGCGAACATTTCTGCAATGCCACGCCGCCGCGCGGACTGACGCCCATCACTGCATCGGGATGAGTGCGGGTAGCGTTGACGAGTTGAACAATGTATTCTTTGAGAGAGCGGGCAACGTCAACGGCACGCGCGGCAGTTTGCAGTTGAATAATATCGTCGAGTTCAATCGCCGCTTCGAGTCCATCCAGCGGATCGTTATGTTCTTCGCGTTCAAGGATCATCACTTCATCTTGATTCGAGGGGTAGCCCAAACTTAATTGCACGATGAATCGATCTAGCTGCGCTTCGGGCAGAGGGAACGTGCCAGCCATCTCGATTGGGTTCTGAGTCGCAATTACAAAAAACGGCGGCGCAAGTTTGTGAGTGAAGCCATCTGCCGTCACTTGCCCCTCTGCCATGCTCTCCAACAAACTCGATTGCGTGCGCGGTGAAGCGCGATTGATCTCATCCACCAGAACCACGTTGGCAAAAATGGGACCCGGCATAAATTCGAACCGCCCTTCACGCTGGTTATAGATCGCGCTGCCGGTGATGTCGCTCGGCAAAAGATCGGGAGTGCATTGCACACGTTTAAAAGTTGCGTGCAAAGATTTCGCTAACGCCTTCGCCACCAGAGTCTTGCCGATACCCGGCACATCTTCCAACAAAACGTGACCCTGCGCGAAAAGCGCGGCGAGAATCAAATCGAGTTTCGCCGAGTCCACCACCACTGCGCTTCGAATCGTGTTTGCCAGTTTTTGAATGACCATTTGCTGATCCTGAAATTGAGAGATAGAAAATTTGAGAGGGGTTTCGGTAAGCATATTATCCTTGATCAAGCCAACTTATAAACCTGCAGCGGCGCGTCGTGACCTTTCACATGAACATCGCCCAGCAGCGCGGCTTCTTTTGTCTCTTCACGAATCACATTCCACACAGCATCAGAGACTAGCAGACGCGATGAAAATTGTTTGTTGAGCTGCTCAATGCGCGAAGCGAGATTCACCACATCGCCGATCACCGTATATTCTTTACGCAAGGTGGAGCCGACGTTTCCGGTGAGGGCGTCCCCGGCGTGGAGGCCGATCCCCACGCGCGTCGGCGGTATCACCTTTGAATCATTCATCGCATCCACTTTATCTAGAATCTCCAACGAGGCGCGCACCGCATTCCGCACATCATCATGACTCGAAATAGGCGCGCCGAACACCGCCATAAATCCATCACCCAAAAATTTATTGATGATGCCGTCGTGCCGATTGACGCTGTCAATCATAAATTCAAACAGCGCATTAAGGTAGCGCATCACTTCTTCGGGATTCTTTTTCTCGGCGAAGGCAGTGAAGTCGCGGATGTCGAGGAACATGACGCAGACATGGCGCGTCTCGCCATCCAATTCAAGATCGGGTTGGGCTAAAAGTTTTTCGGCAACCGAAGGCGAGACATGCTGCCCAAACATGCTGACAATTTTGTTGCGCTCTTCGAGAACTTTGAGCGAGTTAGTGAATTGGCGTTTGATCTGAATGGCTACTAATCCAGAGACCAGCCCGGTGAGTATGTAAACCCCGGCTTTGCTCAAATGCGAGGGGAAGGCGGTCATCATCGGATCGAGATTGGGGTTGGGGCTGAGATAGAGCGCGGCAAGAATTAAATACTCTACTGCGGCGACGACACCCGTGAACAAACTTAGCCAAAAGTCTAAGCGCAGAGTCGAGAGCATGATAAAAACGAAATAGATCAACGATGGCGGCAGCAGCAAAGCGTAAACGGGATCAAAAATTCCTAACGTCATCAGGATGATCACCGTCGGGATGCTGGTATCCACCAGCGCATTGCCATAACGACCTAGCAGCGGCGGTTGCTGTTTCCGTTTAATAAAAAAGTTAAACATCGCCCACGCCAACATTTCATAACTCAACCCAAAGGCAAGGACGGCGACAATCGTCGAGACGCGTAAGCGTCCGTGAAAAAGTTCGTTGATGGGCTGAAAGAAAAAAGTGAGACCAACAAAAGCGGCGAGCGATAGAAACACAAACAAGGCGATCAAGATCGTGGCGCGCAACCGCTCGCTGATCAAAATTTCGTGGGCGAGTGTTTTTTCAAAAGCGTTAAGAGAGGGGTGCGGCGATTGCATTTGAATCATCCTATCGTGTCGCGTATCAAAGATAAAGCACCCAAGTGCTATAATGATTCGCACTTGAGGCGTATCGCAGTTATATCACGCGCCGACCCGCATAGTTCGATTTTCCTATTCGACCTCTCCGCGAGCAAACGATGGCGGACTCACTTCAAACTCTCCTCGACTCTCTCACCGTCGAAGGCACGCTCTATCACAAACTGCCCAACAACGATGTGCGCTGTGTCGCTTGCGGACTTGAATGTTTAAACCGCGAAGGCAAGCGCGGCATTTGTCAGGTGCGCTTCAACGATCACGGAACACTGCGCGTGCCGCACGGTTACGTCGGCGCATTGCAGTGCGACCCCACCGAAAAAAAACCTTTCTTCCACATCTACCCCGGCTCCGACACGGTGACGTTTGGAATGTTGGGATGTGATCTGCACTGTGCCAATTGTCAAAATTGGATGACGAGTCAAACACTGCGCGATAGTAACGCCGGAGTC
>JACRLA010000392.1 GCA_016215145.1 Chloroflexota bacterium | reverse complement strand
GTTGAACTCCGAAGCCTGCAAGGAGACTTGCGCCTAATGCCCATAACACCAGCCAGCGCGCGGGAACGCGAAACTAGTTAAATCCCGGTACGAGTCGCGCGAGAATAAGATAGATAGGATTGTAGCCACCGAAGGCGAGGAACAGACCGACGAAGGCGATGATCGCTGCCAGCACGATCAACCTGTCCCGCCTGATCTCGGTGACGCCGACGACGGCGAGTGTGAGCGGGATGACTCCGATGTAGCCGACGAACTCGGAAAAGATCATGCGGCTGTATCCCGGCAACAATGCCCGCCCGATTAAAAGTGGATTCAAAGAAAAAGAGATCGCTTCGTTAAGTGGAAGCCCGCCGCCGCGAAGTGATAGGCGCGAGAGTTCGAGAGTGGGGAGAAGTTGGAGGGCTGCCAATCCAAATCCCAATGAACAATGAACAATGAACAATGAGATTGGTAATTTGTAATTAGTAATTAGAGATTGGACGCTTTGCGTGGAGATTGGAGATTGCTTGCTAATTACTGTCCACTGTTCACTGATCACTGTATAGAGTGCAACGATGACGCAGGCGACGAGGGTGATGAAGGTTGTTTGGGTGTGACCGGCGGTTAACTGTAAGGCGATGAACAATGAAAGTAATGAACAATGAAACAATGAAGAATGAACAATGAGTTTTGGAGTTTGAAGTTTGAAGTTAAAGATGTTGGATGTTGCCCACAATGCAAACGGCATCCATGCTAAGCCTTGAAGTTGATTCACATGCTCTACTTGCGCGGTGAGGTAGCCGCCGAGGGCGAAGAGGGTGGCGGCAAACGCGGCGGGCAACGGTTGAAGATTGAAAATAGATCGGGCGAGTAAATATGTTCCCCAGGTGGCGATGATCAGGTGAACGATGATCGTGATCTTCACGGCGACGGGCGCGGAGAAAAATATCAAAGGAAGATTGAGCGGATAGAAAACTCCGGCTTGTGAGTTGGCGAGAAACGGCACGCCCATGAAGATGTAAGGATTCCACAACGGCAGGCGACCAGCGAGAAGTGATTGAGCGCGATATTCCCAATACGGGTAGAAGTAGAAGAAGGTGTCGCCGCGCGGGAAAATTAAGTTG
Organism: Chloroflexota bacterium; assembly: GCA_016215145.1. GTDB lineage: Bacteria > Chloroflexota > Anaerolineae > Anaerolineales > VGOW01 > VGOW01. The sequence goes on along the minus strand of JACRLA010000392.1, from coordinate 5,096 downwards.
GTGAATGTGGCTTGACGTAGAAATACGATCACGAGGAGGGTGAGGGAGATGAAGGGAACAAGAGAAATAAAAGAAACAGGGGAACTAAAGGAAATGGAGGAGAGGCGGCGCATAATGAGGAGATTGGAGATTAGGGATTGGAGATTATTTGATAGAGGGTGAATGAGGGTGAACCATCACGGCGTGTGGTTGTTTGAATCTTTTCAACCTTGAAGTTTGCTGATTCGATTGCGGTCTGCGTTTCGGAAAACGATACCCACGATGGAGCCACGATGTAGCGCGGTGATTTTTTTCCAAACGCTTTTAAATCTTTTTGGATCGCGTCCGTGTCGGGCATCCAGGCAACATAGAGCGGATTGTCGAATAAATAGAATCGCCACTCCCAACTGAGCCAGTAATCATATAACACCGAATCGGCTGGAGCGGATCGCAGTGTGGCGGCGATCTGATCAATGCCATCGTACGATCCGTGATCGCCGCCGATGGGGAAGGCGGATTGGGAGGAGGTGAAGGCGGGGGGGAGGAGGAGAATGAATAATGAAGAATGAACAATGAACAATGGGAGATTGGGGATTGGAGATTGGAAATTGGAAGTTGGAAGTTGGAAGTTGGAGAGTCGATCTTTAATTACTAATAACCAATTACCAATTACATAAAAAACACGGGCGATCAGCAATGCGATGATCGGCGTGAGAACGAGTAGATAGCGATCCCAGACGTTGAAGGCGAAGAGCCAATAGCCAGCGAAAAAACTAAGCGCGAAACCGATAAGGGCGAGATCGTGAAGGGCAGGAACAGAGGGACGGCGATGTGAGAAAAGTAAAAACGGCAAGCTGATGAGGAAGATGAGATCGATCAGGCGTGAGCCGCTGACGTAACCGGAGAGGTTGATCCATTCGGTGAGGCGTGGCAGAAGTTCGTTGGCGCGGATGAGGCGATTGGGGTTGTTGTCGGTATAGCCTTGAACCCAGAATGAAACGGACGGTTGACGGAGGATGTCCCAAGCGAAGACGAGGAGGGCGCAGAGGATGGCGGGGAGAAGAAAATATGTTATCGGGTTGATAAAACCTGCTAGGTTTTTAAAACCTAGCAGGTTTCGTTGATGGACGAATAGGATTAAACAAATCACGGCGATCAGGGGTAGAAAAAAGATCGCCGTTTGTTTGCAGGCGAAGGCGAGTCCCCACCACAGTCCGCTCCAAGCCCATTGGCGGCGCGTGATGGCGAGAATGCTGGCGAGCAGAAACATGATCAACATTGTGTCGGTGAATAAGGTGATGGCAAAAAGGATCGCCATCGGCGACAGGGCGAAGAGGGTGACGGCAAGCGCACCCGTTGAACGGTTATAAAGTGATTCGCCGACGCGGTAGATCAGCGCGAGACTGATCACGCTGGCGATCAGGTGAGGGAGTCGCGCCGCAAATTCGTTCCCGCCAAAGATCATCATGCTCGCCGCCATTGTGTAAAACGGCAGAGGCGGCTTGTCTACCAACACGTCGTGCAGCATGGGGTCGCGCCCCGAGGCGATGAGGCGGGCGAAGGAAGCGTAGAGGGCTTCGTCGGGGTGAAAACGATTCTGGAGCAGAGGCAAAGTTCTGAAGGTAAAACCAATGAACAATGAACAATGAACAATGAACCATAAACAATGAGACAATGAACAATGAACAATGAGACAATGAACAATGGATGAAAAGTGCTGCCGTGTCATAGCGCGGCGATCATATCATGTGTATAATCATTTAAATCTTTTTTCGGGAGCGTATTATGGTTAATCGTCCGCCATCTTCTATTCAACCCAAACAACCTTCGTCTGGCGCGACGCCGCCACCGAAACCCGGAACCTCAACCCTTGTCCCTGCATCCTCTCAGACTTCGGGGCTGACTCCTAAACCGCGTTTTCTTCCACAACCGTTAAACAAAATAGATGACACCGGTTTGAATGCGTTGTGGCTTCAAGATTTAATTTTGAAGACGCTTTACTTTCGCGGTTACATGTCTGGTTTTCAAGTCGCCGAGACGATCTGTTTGCCGTTTGTGGGCATCGTAGATAATTTGGTGACGACGTTGAAGCGCGATAAGTTGATCGAGGTCTTGGCAAGCACCGCCGGGTTTGGCGAGGGCGCGTATCAGTATTCGATCACCAGTGGCGGCGCGCAGCGCGCGCGTGAAGCGTTGGATCGGAGTCAGTATGCCGGTCCCGCGCCCGTGCCGATTGAGGTGTATAACGATTCGATTCGCAAGCAATCCATTGGTCGCGCTACCGTGCAGCAACGCACTATTCGTCAATTGTTGGGCGACATGGTCATCTCGGATAAAGTATTTAATCGCATCGGTCCCGCGGTGAACTCTGGCACGTCCATGTTTATGTATGGTCCTCCGGGTAACGGCAAGACTACGGTGGCGCGAGCGGTGGGGCGCATGGTTCTCGCCGAAGATATGTATATTCCATTCGCGCTCGATATTGATGGACAAGTGGTGAAGCTCTACGACAGCGTGAATCATGAGATCGTAAAAGAAGAAGATAATCAGGGCGGGCAACGACGCGACCCGCGTTGGGTGCGAATCAAGAGACCGTTCATCGTGGTCGGCGGCGAGTTGACCTTGGCGGGACTCGATCTTGTCTTTGACGACGTGAATAAATTTTACGAAGCGCCGTTTCAGGTGAAGGCAAACGGCGGCATGTTCCTCATTGACGACTTTGGTCGGCAGCAAGTGCGCCCGCGCGATCTGCTCAACCGTTGGATCGTGCCGCTTGAGAATCGCATTGACTTTCTTACATTGCACACCGGACGCAAAGTAGAAGTGCCGTTTGATGTGCTGGTCGTGTTCTCAACCAACTTGCCGCCGAAAGATTTAGTGGACGAAGCGTTCTTGCGCCGCTTGCGCCACAAAGTAGAAATTGTTGACCCGACCTACGACGAGTTCTCAGAAATTTTCAAGCGGGTGTGCGCCGCAAAGAAGATTGAGTTTTCGCAGCAAGGTCTCGCCTATCTCTTGCAAGAATGGTATATCAAACGCAATCGCAAACCGCGCGCCGTGCATCCGCGCGATCTATGCGATCAGATTCTCGACATCTCCAGCTACATGGGAACACAACCCGTGATGAGCAAAGAGTTGTTGGAGATGGCGGCGCAGGCGTATTTTGTAGAACTGTAAAAACAACACGTTATCGGTGAACAGTGATCAGTGATCGGTTTTTTTACTGATCACTTTTTTTACTATGCTCGATCATCTTTACCCTCACACCCCTCAAATTATTGCCCATCGCGGCGCGAGTGCCGCCGCCCCCGAAAATACGTTAGCCGCTTTCAATCTTGCAGTTGAATTTGGCGCGGATGCCGTCGAGTTGGATGTTGACATGACTCGCGATGGCGTGCCGATTGTGATTCACGATGACACGGTGGATCGAACAACGGACGGACACGGGGCTGCCGCCAGCCTGACCTTGGGCTGCCGCCAGCCTGACCCTGAGCGAGATCAAACGGTTAGACGCCGGTTCGTGGAAAGATTCTAAATACGCAGGCGAGCGCATCCCAACGTTGGCAGAAGTGTTTGAGGCGGTTGCACAAAAAATTTGGATCCACGTTGCACTACAAAAGATGTCGTTGAAAGATAACGGACTCGAAGAGGCGGTGGTGCGGTTGATTCACAAAATGAACTTGCGTGATCGCGCCATCCTTCCGTCGTTTAATCCTTTTGCGATTCGCAAAGCCAAACAGATCGATCCCTCTGTCCCCATTGCATTGCTCACGACGGGCAAGACGCCGCTTTATTTGCGCGAAGCGTGGCTTGAGCCGTTACTCTCGCTCGAAGCGCGTCATCCGCAACAGGCGCAACTGAAAGCCAAAGGCATGGCGCATTACAAACGCGGTGGCAAACGGGTGAACGTGTGGACGGTGGATGATCCGAATGATATGAAGTTATTTGCGGGTTGGGGCGTGGATGGGATTATTACGAATGTGCCGGATGTGGGGAAGAGAGTGATCAATGAACAATGAGACAATGAAGAATGAACAATGAAGAATGAACAATGATGAATAGTATATGGATAAGAGTGACCTGATCCGCTTCATTCAGAATATTGACTCTGAACTTTCAACGTCGTGTGAGATCATTCTGGTAGGTGGCGCGGCGATGATTTTGCATTTTGGCGCGCAACGAGCGACGCGAGACGTTGATGCTTTAGTTCTACGAGGCAGCGTGAACGATTTGCGCCAAGCGGTTAAGAATGTTGCTAAACTGAACGATTTGCCTGAAGACTGGCTGAATGATGCCGTTAAGGGTTTTGCTGATATTCTGCCACCTGATTTTCAAGAACGGCTCACGTTATTGGATGTTTCGACATCGAAAGTCCGAGTATATGTCTTGGGGCGCGCAGAACAAACGGCGATGAAAATTGTGGCGTTGCGCGAACAAGATTTGGAAGATTTGGAATTATTGTTACCCTTACTGGAAGAAGATGATAAAACGATTTTAGTTCGGATTATGAATCACGTTAGTAGGTTTCGAGTGGATTGGGCATTGAAGATCAAATACTTCTTGGAGGAACAAGGATGGCGAATCGAATAGATTATCTCTTCCAGGAATGGGCGCAGTTGGGCGGTGAGGCGTTAGTGGCGCGAAGCGAGAAGATTTCTGTGCGTGACCCGCACCAAGTGATCGCTGAAAGCACGGCATATTGTCGTGAGTCGGGTCGGCTTACTTGGATCACGTTGAGTTGGTTGATTCATCATATTGAGGAAATCAACGCCGATGCTTTGATCGAAGAAACAAAACTCCGCGGCGATCTTGCGGTGTTGGGCGTGTTATGTGATGCTGCCTCATTGCGCGTGCCTCATCCAAAGTTTCAGAAAATTATTCGCGCTTGCCAACCCGCGCCCAAACTTGAACCGTTCTTCAAACGCGTGGCACGGAGCGCGTTGGCGTTGAAGTTGACGCAAGAGAATCCGCTGGACGTTTTTAAACGGTGGAATTATCTTTGCAATGAGTTGCAGTATCTGTGAATTACCAAGACACCGAGTGTTTCTAAAACACTCGGTGTCTTGTTTTAACTACGTTTATAATACGCACCCATGCCCTCTCTCTCCGACATCCTC
>JACRLA010000371.1 GCA_016215145.1 Chloroflexota bacterium | reverse complement strand
TGGTCGCGCGCCGAATCGTTGGGGCGTGAGGCGCTGCCCCTCGCCGAGAAATTGAATCGTAAAGAGATGATCGCCGCCAGTTGTCTCGCTCTTGCCCGCGCTTTAGCGAAACAAGATCGCAAACAAGACGGCTTGCCTTTTGCTCAACGCGCGCTGGAAATTTACGAGCGGTTGAAGTCGAAGGATGTGGAGAAGGCAAGAGATGCACTACAAGACTTCCGAAGTGCTTCGCATAAGACTTCGGAAGTCCGAGGGTTATGAACTTCACCCGCCTCGCCCTCATTTCGGGTTTGCTGTCCATCGCTTTTATCATTCTATTGACTCTGGTAACGATGGGCTTCCTTCTCACCGGACAGATAGCTTCTTTAGAAAGTTCGCGTTCAATCAATTTAGCATTTGCCTCGTTTGCCCTCTTCGCCGAAGTATTAACTTGGCTTGGCATAGTGAGTGGTGTGGCAGCGCAAATTAAACGCGAAGAGATTCGCGCGGTAGGCTTGATCGGTCTTGGTTTGAATGTGATAGGGGCGTGTGTGTTCTTACCGGCAAGCGCTAGTTTGCTGTTCAATTTGTTGATCGGAATTGTGGATCGAATAGGGAAGTGAAAAAAAAGACACCGAGTGTTTTTGAGAAACACTCGGTGTCTTTTTTATCGTCGCGCGAAAAAGACAATGAGCGCGATCACAATCAGCACCACCACCAACGCGCCCACAACCACCAACGCCACCTTCAGCCAATCGGTGGGCGTTTCGCCGCCGACCTTGCCCGTCTGCCCGTTGACGAAAACCCGAAACAGTTTGCCGCGATAAGTGTATGCGCCGATCCACAACGGCAGCAAGATGTGTTTGTAGGTGGGTTCGTGCACTTTCACTTGTGCCAAGTTAAAACCACGATGCCCGCGAATAGAGGCTTGCCGCCGCGCGCCGTGGATGGCGTTATCGTGAATCCGTTTGCGCGCTTCCACGGCGGCATCCGCCAGCGACACTTGATAAATCTCCGCTTGCCAATCGGCTAAAAATTCCGGGCGATACTCTTTCAGTTCTTTCAATTCAAACGGCGCAATTTTCTCGAAATCTTTTTCGGTGAGGGTTGAACTGGCTGGCACGAGCAGATCGTCCACGCGATGATCGAAAAAAAATTTTTCCCACGCCCACTCGGTGCGCGTGCCGCCTTTGCGCGTGGGGTCTGGCACTTCGTGCGGCACTTCGGCGTCGTAATCCAATTCCACTTTTCCATCAAACGTCCAAAACGGAATATAGATGGCGCGCAATTCTTTGGCGCGTCCGAGTTGGTTAAGATCGTCGGGGATGAAGAATTTACTGTTGAGCCATTCTTTGATTCTCTGGCGCGTTTCCTTCATCTCAAATGTGAAGGGGGCGATGGCGTTGGGCGATGCGAGTCCGGGTGTGGCGGCTTGGGTGATGATCTTGGGCGAATCGCAAAATGGGCAGCGCAAAGTTTTTTCGGTGGGGGATACCGTCGTGATCGCGCCGCAGTTTTCGCACTTGATACTTCCTTCCACTAATGCCCAATGTCCGGCGTCGGGTTTAAGCAGCGCACTGGAGAGTCGCTTTTCGTCATCGGCGGCGAGGCGCGTTTGGCTTAAGTTTTCTGCGGTGCCGCAGTTGAGGCAGGTGAGGCTTTGTTCTTCGGGATCGAATCGTTGGCGCCCGCCGCATTGAGGGCAGATGAAGGCGCGGGCTTGGGTGTTGGCTTCCACTGCAAACGACGGCGTCACCGTGTCGTGCGGTGTTTCAAATCGGCTTAGTAAGATTCGAGCCGGCAGGTTGTTCGCATCCAAATTGATCACGCGCATCAAACAATCTTTTTGCTGCGACGGGTCTTCACAGGCGGCGGCGAGCCACAGCCACCCTTGCGGTTGGCGCGGTTGGGCGCGCACGGCGAATGCCAGATATTTTTTACCCTCTTCATTTTTGCCCGCGCGCACGGCGCGAATGCCCCGTGCTAAAAGTTCGCCATAATCTACGATGTCCATGCCTAAATTTTACCCGATCACATGATGATCTTCACTTTGACAGGCAGGTTTTTTAGTTCATAATCAACACGATATTTCTACTTTTCAAAAGGAGACACATTCATGGCAAAGAAAATCAAGAAGGTAGCAAAAAAGAAAGTCGTTAAGAAAGCCACGCCCCAATTATGGTTTACGCCAACGAAACTAAAGTTACTCACACCGGTTCCGTCCGATATTGACATTGCCCAAGCAGGCAAACTTAAACCCATTTTGCAGATCGCCGAAGAGGTGGGGTTGAAGCCGGATGAGTTGGAACTGTTCGGACCTTACAAAGCTAAAGTGCACCTCAACGTACGTGACCGCTTAGCTAAACGCCCCAGCGGAAAATACATTGACGTGACGGCGATCACGCCGACGCCGCTCGGTGAAGGCAAGTCTACGACGATGGTCGGGCTGAGTCAGGCATTGGGCGCGCATCTCGGCAAAAAAGTTTTCACCTGCATCCGCCAACCCTCACAAGGTCCCACCTTTGGCATCAAAGGTGGCGCAGCCGGTGGCGGCTACAGCCAAGTCATCCCGATGGAAGATTTTAATTTGCATCTGACGGGCGACATCCACGCCATCACCGCTTCGAACAATTTACTGGCGGCGGCGATTGACGCGCGCATGTTGCACGAACGCGCTCAACCCGATGATGACAAACTCGGCAAGGCTCTCACTGTGGATGGGCAGTTCACTGACTCACAGCGCAAGCGCTTGGCGAAACTTGGACTCACTGCCAAGACGCTCGCCGATCTTTCCACCGCCGACAAGCGACTCATGTTCCGTCTCGATATTGATCCCGCCAGCCTGACGTGGCAGCGCGTGATGGACATCAATGATCGTTTACTGCGCCGCATCCAGATTGGGTTGGGCGATGACGAAAAAGGCAACGAGCGAACCACCGGCTTCGACATCACCGTTGCCAGTGAGATTATGGCGATCCTTGCTCTGACCACCGGCATTGAAGATATGCGCGAGCGATTCGGCAGAATCGTGATCGGCACGAACACGCGCAGCGAACCTGTAACCGCCGAAGATTTAGGCGTGGCGGGCGCGCTCACTGTGTTGATGAAGGATGCCATCATGCCGAACCTGATGCAGACTCTGGAAGGCACACCGGCATTTGTTCACGCTGGACCGTTTGCCAACATCGCGCATGGTCAATCATCCATCGTCGCCGATCAGATTGCCTTGAAGTTAGTAGGCAAAGATGGGTTCGTTGTAACCGAATCGGGTTTCGGCGCGGACATCGGCATGGAAAAATTTATGGAT
>JACRLA010000370.1 GCA_016215145.1 Chloroflexota bacterium | reverse complement strand
TGTCTCGACGCTTAAACTATTACGACAAAACAGTGGCTCGCTCAACCTTGCCTGCGTAGGACCGCAAGCAAACACCGCGCTGCGCCTGACCATGCTCGACAAAGTGTTGACCAAGTTCGATACGGTGGATGAGGCGACGAAAAGTTTAGTCTCGTAGATATGCTCATCGAATGTATTCCCAACTTCTCCGAAGGTCGCCGCCCGGAAGTGATCGATCAGATCACCGCCGCGATTCAGGCGGCAGGCGGAAAAGTTTTAGATCATCATTCGGATCACGATCACAACCGCACCGTCATCACCTTCGTCGGGGATGCCGCCACCGTTGAGGCGGCTGCTTACGCCGCCATCGCCAAAGCCGCCGAACTCATTGACCTCAATCATCATCACGGCGAACACCCGCGCATCGGCGCCACCGATGTCGTCCCTTTTGTTCCGCTCGAAGGCGCGACGATTCAAGATTGCATCGCCATCGCCCGTCGACTCGGCGAGCGCGTGGGCAACAGCCTCAACATCCCCGTTTATTTATATGAAGCCGCCGCCACTCGACCGAACCGAGTCAACCTCGAAGACATTCGCAAAGGCAATTACGAAGGACTCAAAACTGAAGTTGCCACGAATCCGGATCGCAAGCCGGATTTTGGACCTTCGGCATTAGGCAGCGCCGGGGCAACCGTTATCGGCGCGCGCGCGCCACTCATCGCCTTCAACGTTTATCTCAACACGAGTGATGTCGTCATCGCCAGAAAGATCGCTCAAGCGATTCGCCATTCATCGGTCATCGCCAGAAAGATCGCTCAAGCGATTCGCCATTCATCGGGCGGGTTGCGATTCATCAAAGGCATGGGCGTGTTAGTAGACGGTCTGGCGCAAGTCTCGATGAACTTCACCGACTTCACCAAGACTCCGTTGGCGCGAGTCGTCGAGATGATCCGCCGCGAAGCGAATCGTTATGGGGTCAGCGTTTTACGAAGTGAATTGGTTGGGTTGATTCCGCAAGCGGCGCTGGTGGATGCGGCGCAATGGTATTTGCAACTGGATCAGTTTGAACCTGATCAGATTCTTGAGACTCGACTCTACAAAGCGCAATCGCAAACCGAATCGGAATCGGATTTATTTTTGGATGACCTTGCCGCAGGCACGGCGGCTCCGGGTGGCGGCAGTGCGGCGGCTTACGCTGGCGCGATGGCTGCCGCGTTGGTGGGGATGGTCGCGCGGTTAACCATCGGCAAGAAAAAATATCAAGAGGTGCAAGCCGAGATGCAATCCATCGCCGAGAATGCTGATCATTTGCGATCACTTTTACATTCTGCTGTGGTCGAGGACGCCAATGCTTACACCGAAGTGATGAAGGCGATGAAGTTGCCCGAAGGCGAAGAGCGCGATGAGACTTTGGAAGCGGCGATGCAGCACGCGGCAGAAGTTCCGTTGCGCGTGGCGCGCGATGCGGTGGCGATCATGGCGCTTGCCGCCGCCGTTGCTCAAAAAGGAAATGTCAACGCCATCTCGGATGCCGGGTCGGCGGTGCATCTTGGTTATTCATCTATGAACGCCGCCGCGCTCACCGTGCGCATCAACGCCGAAGCGGCAACAGATCGTGAGGCGGCGCAAGCGTGGCTGCAAGAGATTCACGGACTCGAAACACGGGCGAATGATTTAGTGAATCAAATTAAGCGCGTGACAAAAGAACGTGCCGGGCTTGGCGATTAAAAAAGAACCACGAGGAATTAAAGAACACGAAGAGATTTTTAAAATTCTTCGCGCCCTTTGCGTCGTCGCGGTTTGCTTTTTGGCAGCCGCCTGTGTGGCGGCATCCCCTGCGGAATCCGTCACGCCGAGTCCGCGCCCGACCCTTGATCAAGTTGGGGATGTGAGTCCGCCGCCCAGCACGAATCGTCCGCAACCCACCTTCACCGCCACGCGCAAGCCGACTCCGCTTAAGACTCCGTATCCCACAAAAATCCCCAACGCAACGTTCACGCCGGTAAAATCTTTTGCGGCGACTCTGATCGCCCCGCCGCAGATTCGACTCGGCTTGGGTCGCCCGATTGATTGGAGCGATAGCAATGTGGTGGACCCGTATTATCGTTACGGCACAACGCAAAATGGAAAGTTACATCCGCATCACGGCGTGGAATTTTATAATCCGGCGGGCGTGCCGTTGTATTCGGTAGGCGAGGGGTGGATCGTTTTTGCCGGACCCGACACGGGCGTGTTGGGTGGCGTGGGCAGTTATGGCAACGCTGTGGTCATTGAGTTGACGCAAACGTTTAATGGTCAGCCGATCTTTGCGGTCTACGGACACATGGACACGATCACGGTGAAGTTAAATCAATTTGTGCCGATTGCTTTTCCGCTTGGCACGGTGGGCAGCACGGGTATGGCAGATGGACCGCATTTGCATTTTGAGATTCGAGTGGGCTACAACGATTACGAATCGACTCGCAATCCCGAATTGTGGTTGAAGCCTTTTCCGAGTTGGGGCGTGTTGGCAGGGCGTGTGTTGGATAAGGATGGAAATTTTATTTACGAAGCGTCTATCATCGCGCGCCCGATTGAAACGGCGATCAAAAATCCCAGCACGTTTTATTCTTCGACTTACGCTAACGAAACCGTGAACCCCGATCCGTTTTACGGAGAAAATTTTGTGATCGGTGATTTGGTGGCAGGGAAGTGGGAAGTGCTGATTAAGATCGGGCTTGAATACAGATCGCAGATCGTGACGATTAAGCCGCAACAGATTACGTGGGTGGAGGTGAGGGAATAGAGGTTGGAGATTAGAGATTGGAGATTAGAGGTTGGAGGTTAGAGTTTGGAGATTAGAGAGCAGAACAATGGTTGGGGGCAGAAAAATGTTGAACAGCGGATTAGAAAACCACACCCACCACCCTCTCAAATTGCAAAGAGCTATTCATCATTATTTAGAGACCCGAAAGTTGATTCAAAAAAATTGGGCGGCCAACCTAACGCACTGTCACGAAGCACTCTGGGCTTGGGGAGTGGCACAGGCTGAACAATCACCATCACTTCAAATTCGGTATTACTCAAGCCAAGAGGCACTTCTAATTTTAAAACACCATCTTGTCCGGAATGTGAATGTAATACAATACTTTGCATAGCGACATTTCCTTTCAAGCCAATTATATCCTCATTGGTCATCCCACATTCTGCTATCTTGCCGCTTCACCAAACCACTTCACCCTCAACTGACTCATCGTTCCATCATTCTTAATTTCATCTAACGCTTTTGTTAACTCACGCAACAGAATCGGACTCTTGACCGAAACCGCCATCACGTAAGGCGCATCTGCTTCGGGAACAGATGCCGAAATTTTTAAAGGGCGAGCGCGAGACTCGCCCCTACTGACATATTGATACGCGCTCACCGCATCCACCAATGCCCCATCGGCTTTGCCACTTTCAACCGCCAGCATCGCCTCAATCGAATCTTTCATCGGCAACGCTTTGAGCCCCACCGTGACCCGACCCCATTTGCGAATCAACGCATCGCCCTCTGAGCCATATTCAGCCGATAGAGTTTTGTTCGTTAGGTTGTTAAGCAAGATGCCATCTTGCTCAACGCGCGTCACCAGAACGATCCCCGCATTAAAATACGACGGCGTGTAACTTACATCCTTACTACGCTCTGGCTGAATCACAAACGCCGATAACACGGCATCATCACGATTCACGATCAGCGTGCCAAGCAAACCATCGTAAGACACTGCCTCAAACTCCGCTTTCACTCCGAGTCGCTTTGCCAACTCGTTGCCCAAATCAATATCGAAGCCAAAAAAATTTCCTTTCTCATCCAACGAGGCAAACGGCGGAAAGGTAGCGTCGGTGGCGAAGGTGATGGTTTTAGTTTGTTGGATACGAGACCAAGCGGGGTCTTCAGTGGGAAGGAGAGACCAGATAATGAACAATGAAACAATGAACAATGAACAAAGGAGTAATGTTCGTTTGGCAAAGAGATTTTGAAATTTGGAATTTAGATTTTTGTAATTCATTGATTCCCCGTCCACTTCTTCACCGCCTCATACACAACCCTCGGCGTAAAGTCCGGAGTGACGAACGCATAGTAGTCACCGTACGTATAAAGCGGCGCGGGGAAGCGAAACGCCCAGATGCACGTCGCCATCACGTAATCCCAATTTTTTTCGGCGAACTCGTACGCTTGCACAGTGTATTCGGCGCGGGCGGCGGGCTTCACGGCGCGAGTCCAGCGCGGCGAGTCGTTCCAGCCCGCTTCGGTGATCATCATTTTCTTTTTGGCCTCGCCATTTTTGATCATGATCTCGCGCACCCGTTCAACACGGCGAAAGTTTAACGCATCGGGCGCGGGCGGGTCGTCGGGCGGAAAACTTAAGCCGTAAGAGTGCACGGAGAGAATGTCGTAGTAATTTGCAAAGCCAGCGTCATACAACTTTTGCAGATAGATCAGATCGTTCATCGCCAAGTCGGATGAGTCGGGTTCGAGCGTGGGCGCGAGCGCGCCCGCTAAAACTTGAATCTCGGGGTTCGCCGCCTTTGCCGCGCGATAGGATTCTTTGAGCATCGCCACATATCCCTGCGGGTCAACTTTGCGATAGCCGCACTCCAGCGACAAGTTGGGTTCGTTCCAAATAATCAGGTATTTAATTTTGCCGCGATACCGCTCGACAAATTTTCCGACGAACTTGGCGAAGTCGGCGTAATGTTTTTCATCGAGATAAGTATCGGTTGTATTTTTCTCACGCGCCCATTGCGGCACCATGCCCAAACGGGCGATGACGGCAACCCCTTGATTCCGCGCGTGATCGATCACATGATCGGGATGGGTGAAATCGTAGTTGCCTTCCGCGCCTTCGTAATACGCCCACGGAAAATATTCAACAATGAACGGCGCGCCCATCTCGCGCACCATGAGCAACGTGCGCTGGATTTTCCACTCCTCCACTTCGTTTTCCATTCGGGTATGCACGCACGTTTTAGGGTAAAGCGTCTTCACCGTTTGCGATTCGCCTAAGACGATGAGCGGGCGTGGCACAACAGGCAAGCGCAGCAATGCCCAAACTATGATCACGCGCGCAGTCCAAAATAAAATTTGTTTCCAACGAATTTGCATTGCGGCATTATACTCATTAGGATTTCGGACTGCGGATTGATCATGCGACGCCTTTGTTCATTGTTCATTGTTTCATTGTTCATTGTTGGATGTACGACTCCTCAACCCACTCTTGCCCCCATTCCTACGGTGACGCCGTCATCCACTCCCGAACCATCTGCCACGCCGCCACGAAGTGTGTGTGTCTTCAGGAATGAGTCCAATGTTGAAGTGGGAGTGTATCGCTTTGAATGGAACAATATCGGCATCAAGCTCAACACACGAATCGGCACATTGAATGTGGACGGCGCGAAAACTCTCAAAGCGGGATGGCGGCAACTGATTATCGTTCACAACAAACGTCTGCCCGAATTGTTTGGCATCGCTATTAATTTTGATGTGAATCAAACGCTTCTGTTCGATCCAACTCTCGACGCGCAAGAGGTTCGCGATGCGGGCGGCACGGTGATCGCTCACAGTGTGAACGATGCCACAGGGCATCACGGCGGCATGCCCGCGTATCTGGATATTGCGCGAGTCGAGCGCGAGTTCGGCTACTATCCCAATAGCACGATCCGCATTTATCTCACCGACGTGCAGCCCATCCCGCAAGTGTGGAATTATCAAACGATTGGCGTGACGCTGGGCAAAGAAAGTTTTCACCGAAGAAGTTATGCCGATGGACGAATCGAATTGCTCACCACGATTTCAAAGGGGACGCCGTCAGCGTGGCAAGGAACGGTGAAGATGTTGGAGCCAAACGTGTTTTCGTTTGAAGTGCAAACGGGATGGGATCAAGCGATGCAAGCGTTCACGGGAACGAGCAGCGGTGAGGGCGATTCGGTTTTGTATCCGATGAAGGCGATGAAGGAGTTGTGGGAGGGGGCGAGGAAGTATTGCCCGTAGGGTGCTATAATTTTTCAACAAAAGGGGACATCAAAACAAATTGGAAGAAATACCGCGACGAGCATGAATCAAAGTTGAAGGAGAAGAAACAATGAAATACAACGCAAACGCAGTGGTCGAAAAAAACATAACGCTCTCTTTTGAGTTTGAGCGATATTTGTTGGAGCATCCCGAATCGCTTGCACACATTCCATCGGGCGCAGAGATTGTGCTGTTGCCCAAATACGATTCGCAGCTCTATCGAATCAATCTCGCTTCGGCTCGAAAAGCAAAACGTAAAGATCGCAAAACAAAGATCATCTTTGTGGAAGTAGATGATCTCGCGCCGCTAAAATCACGGTTGGTTAATCCGAAAGTAAAAGCAAGACCGACATT